>CAZCFM010000047.1:0-9535 GCA_964497855.1 uncultured Verrucomicrobiota bacterium
GGAAACTCTATGTCGCGGTGGGAGGCTCGGCGAGCGTGGATGGCGGCGTTGGGGCGGCCTCGGCATTGGGCTGGCGCTTTCTGGATGCGGATGGAAACATCCTGCCGGATGGAGGGGGCGCATTGGAGAGACTGGCCTTCATCCAAGGTCCGGACGAACCCTTTCCCATTGAAGTGGAGGTGTTGTGCGATGTCACGAATCCGTTGCTGGGTCCATTGGGTGCGGCGGCAGTGTTTGGGCCTCAAAAGGGGGCGGATGCCGAAGCCGTGCGGCTCCTGGAGCGGGGACTGCGACGTTTGGCGGGCGTGGCGGACGCCCCCCCTGGGATTTCGATTGCAGATTATCCGGGAGGCGGCGCGGCGGGTGGGTTGTCCGCCGGCCTGATGTTGTTTTGTGGGGCCAGACTGATCCCTGGAACCGGGACGCTGTTGCAGTGGCTGGGAGTATTGGAGGCCTTGTCCGGGGCCGACTGGGTCATCACCGGCGAAGGCCGACTGGATGATCAGAGTTTAGGTGGGAAAGTGGTGTCGGGCATTCTGCAGGCGGCGCAGGTTGCCAGTGTTCCAGTGGCCGTCGTGGCTGGGTCGATCGGCTTATCCGCAGCGGCAGCCAGAGAGGTTGGCATCCGGCACATGGAATCTGCAAACCAGCAGAATCTCCCTTTGTCCGAGGCCATGGCGCGGGCGAAAGAACTGGCATGGGTGGCTGCGCGCCGTTTGGCTAAAAGCATTTTCTAAACAAATATTTTACATTTTGAAACTGGTTTTTTGGCTAAATACATATAGGATAGTTCCACAGATTGGTTCGACCTATCGGAAAAAACATGAAAAATCTTCTACTCGTTTTTGTGATCGTTTTCACCTGCATAAGCAGGGCACAGCAACCCAGCCTCCCGGATGTTGAAAAACGCTTGGAGGAGGAGGTTTCAAAAGTCCGTGCGCAGAAGGAAGAAAAAATCAAAACCCTGCGGCAAAATTACCTGACGGCACTGTTGCGTCTGGAAGCCACTTCGCGGGCAAACGGGGATTTGGACGGGGTACAGGCCGCCCGCGACGAGATTCAGCAGATCGATGGAACCAATGCCCTTGCGGTGGATGCGCCCTCCACTCACACGGAACTTCGTCGTCTGCAAGACGTCATTTCGGGCCAATTAGGCGAATTTTCCCGTACCGAGTCCAAAGCCTTGGCGGATCTTGTGTCTGCGGTAACGCGATTTGCGGAAACGACCTCGACAACCCTGACCCAACAAAACCGAATAGAAGAAGCGATGCAGTTTCGCGAGTGGTCGCGTGGTTTGCTGCAGCGTCCGGAGTTTGCCGAAGCCCTGCAACTGGCCCTCGTGGAAGCGCCTGTGACGCCTCCTCCCGGCGATACACCGATGGATACGGCTCAAGTGCATCCCCAATTTGGAAAAGACCCCAGTCCATTTCAGGCCAGCGGTGAAGTGACATTTGGCGAAGAAGCCAAAGCGTACATCCTCGGTCAGGAACCGAAAGCCACGGAGAAACGGGTGAATATGAGTACTCCCAGCGCACAGGGCTCGGGGTTGACCCTGATTTCAGCCCAATTGCGCCTTGTGGATGAGGAAAATACGGTGAACAAAAATTTCACGGGCTGGAGCAGTCATCGCCAGAAAACACATCTGTTTGTGGGTCGTTTGCAGATGACGCCCTTGCCGGGCCGGAGTATCGGGCGATCCCTGGTCACCTTCGATCTCTACAAGAAGGGTTCCGGGAGTCGCAGAGAAATCATTCGCACGGATTCAATCCTGATTCCGCCTGTCGCGGCGGGTCAGCAGGTTGTGGTGGATTCCGGCGTCTATGCGTACGAGACCGAAAAATATCGCTATACCGGGGGCTACCGCTACGAAAGTGCCACGGCGGACGAATTCAACGGCTATATCGTTTCTGTTTTTGACGAACGCGGCAAACTGATTTTGCAGCGTTCCTCGGACCGTCTGTTGGACGATTACGCCCGTACCGAGCCGCCAGCCGTGGCCGCAGAAGCTCCTGACCCAGAGTGAAGGGATTGGGTTGCCTCAGGATGCGCTGCGGTAGCGCTCCAGGATCAGGTCCAGGTAGGCGTCCTGGTCCATCGCCCAGTACTCTTCGCTGAACACCTCGACTTCGTGGTATCCTTGGAACCCGAGGGACTCCACGAGGCGGCGGAGGCGGCGGATATCAATGCATCCATCGCCCATCAGGCCCCGGTCGGTGAGCATGTGCCGGGTATTGAGGCGCCAGTCACAGATATGAAAGCCAAAGAGGGTTCCCTGCGCGGCGGCGAGTCGCAGTTCCTCTTCCACGTCCGGATCCCACCAGATGTGATAGACATCTGCGGCGATTCCCACCCAGGGAGAGCCGAGGGCTTCGCAGACCGCGCGCGCCTCCGCCATGCGGTTGATGCAGCTTTTATCGCCGGCGTACATCGGGTGCAACGGTTCGATGGCGAGTTTGACGCCGCTTTGGGCGGCATGATCGGAAAGGGCGGCGATTCCGTCCTGCACCATGCGGCGGGCTTCGGCGAGAGGCATTCCTGGCGCGGCACCCACCACCAGCACCACCATTTCCGCGCCGATTGCACGGGCTTCGTCAATATACACACGATTGCGGTCGATAGCGGCCTGCCGTTGTTCTTGGCTCTTCCCCGGAAAAAAGCCGCCGCGGACGAGTGCTGGAATGTTCAGTCCTGACTCGCGGATGCGGGGAGCGGCCTCGGTCAGGCCGATGCCCCCTTCCGCGGGGTCGATCAGATTGCGCCAGACGGACATTGCGGGCACGCCGACGCGCTGGTATGCGGCGATGCATTGGGCGAGATTCCAGGGTTTGTTGGTGAAGGTGTGGATGGCCAGACGGGAAAAATCGGGGGAGAATGCATTCATGCGCTTGTCGAAGGGGGGCTGAAGGTGCTAGGAAGAGCGAAAGGAGTCCCTCTATGTCAGGAAATACGATACGAATCAAAAGGAAACCCACGCTTCTTGCCGCGAAAAACGTCAAGGTGGTGTCCGATGCCCCGTCCAAGAGCAAGGAGACGGATGTTTCCCCCGCGCGACAGGCGTTGCAGACCGGGGCACGCACGGCGCGTGTGAAAATGGTGGAACACGGCGCGGAACTTGTCACCAACACCATGCGGGTCGTGATGGATGACGATGAGGATGTGCCCGTGCAGAGCCAGAAAGCAGCGCCTCCTGCGGATCCTGAGCCCCCGGCCAGGAAAAACGTGGCCGTGCCCAGCCCTCCGCCGCCTCCTCCTCCCAAAGCAGCGCCGCCACCCCCTCCGGTCCGGGAAGTGCTGGGCGAACCCACCTTTAAATTTTATTGTTACCGCTGCGGCCAAAAACTGAAGGTTCCAGTCTCCTGGGCCAATAAAATGTATCCCTGCATTCGCTGCGGTCACGATATCATGATTCCGCCACCTTTGGTCGGGGAATTTTGGTGAGGCCGGAGTGGTTTGACCTGGTGGATGAGCAGGGACGGGTTTGTGGACGTGCGCTGCGCTCGGAGTGCCACGGCAATCCGGCATTGATCCATCAGGCCGTCCACGTGTTTGTTTTTCACCCCGACGGACGCCTTTTCCTGCAAAAACGCTCGATGCGCAAAGACACCCAGCCGGGCAAATGGGATACGTCTGTCGGCGGTCATGTGGACGCCGGCGAGTCCCCCGACGCCGCCGCCCGCCGGGAACTGCGCGAAGAGCTGGGCCTTGCCGATGTGGAACCGGAATTTCTGTATGAGTATCTCTGGCGCTGCCCGGTGGAAAGCGAACGCATTTGCAGTTATCGGCTGCTGCATGAGGGGCCATTTTCGTTGCAGCAAGAGGAGATCGACGACGGTCGCTTCTGGTCGGCGTCCGAGATGGATGCCGCGTTGGGAACGGGTGTTTTTACGCCCAACTTTGAGCAGGAATGGCCCCGCATCCGTTCCATGGCCGGGTAAGGACGATGTTGTCGTTGCGGATACAACTGGAGCCGGATCTGTGGGGAGGCTTGGCCCGGGAGGATTGTTGGCTGGATCACGAAGAAGCCCCCATTCTTTTTCTCTGGCGCGGGGAAAAAGGCCTGGTGCTGGGCAAAAACCAAAACCCCTGGCAGGAGGCGAATCTGTCGGTGCTCCGCGAACGAGGCCTGTGTTTGGCCCGCCGGGTTTCGGGTGGAGGCAGCGTTGTTCACGATCCGGGAAACCTGAATATTTCCTGGCTGCTTCCACGGGCGCACTATCAACCTGAAATCCTGCACGCCGTGTTGCGCTCGGCTCTGGAAAAACTGGGGCTTCCTGCGAAAACCACCCCCACGGGTGCCACGCTGCTTCAGGGCCGCAAAGTCTCGGGTTCGGCCTACTGCCACCGACGCGAACGGGTCCTACATCACTCCACGCTGCTTTGGCAGGCGGATTTGGACACCCTCCGCGCGGCGCTGTCCGTGCCCCGGGTCCGTCTGCACACCCACGCCGTGTCCAGTTTGCCCGTCCAGGTCGCCAACCTCTGTGACTTTCTGCCAGGGCTGACGCTTCCGGAGCTGCTGGGGGCTCTGCGCAGCGCGGCCACGGACGCGTTCGGCGAAGCTCTGACACAAAGCGGGGCCGAAATCCCACTCGATCCCTCCTACCTCCACAAAATGCGGGACCCCGCCTGGATCTGGGGCCAGACCCCTCGGTTTCGCGCGGAAATCCGCATCGAAAATCAAACACTCCTGCTGGACGTTGCCAAAGGACGTATCGAACAAATTTCCTGGGGAGATCAGCCCCTCATCGCTCTGATTTCCGCGCCTCTGGATGCCGATTTTCCCCAAATATTAGCCCAACAGCTCAATCAACACCCGACAGACATCGCAGAAATCCTGGCCGCTCAGGGCTGGGATTTTAGGTTGCAGGATTGACAGAAAGCGCCATGGAAGGATAGGATTCGCCCATGAATTTCACCACCGTCGATTTCGCTCTCTTTTTTGGGGTGGTTTTTATCTTTGCCTGGGCGGCGCGGAATAACACCTTTGTCTGGAAACTGGGTCTGCTGGCCGCGAGCTGGTTTTTTTATGGCTTTTGGGACGCCCGCTTTGTCTTTTTGTTGGCCGGTTCCAGTCTGCTGAATCATCTGGCCGCCCGCGGAATCCGCCAGGCCACACAACCCCGTCTGCGCCATCTTCTGCTGACCCTGGCGGTGGTCTTCAACATCGGCAGCATTGCCATTTTCAAATACGCCGGATTTCTGGTTCGCCAGGCCTTCGTGGTCCGCCAATGGTTTGGAGAACCCAATATCGATGCCTGGATGCCGGCCTTTGACTTTGTCGGCGGCGTCATTCTCCCCGTGGGCATTTCCTTTTTCACTTTCCAGGCCCTCAGCTACGTGGTCGATGTCTACCGCGGACGCATGGAACCGGCGGACACCTGTCTGGATTTCGCCCTCTACCTGGCTTTCTTTCCGCAGTTGGTGGCCGGGCCGATTGTCCGCGCCGTGGATCTCGTGGGGCAAATCATTCGTCCACCACAACCCCGGCATCTGGACGTGGGCCGCGCGACCTGCCTCATTCTCGGCGGTCTCTTTAAAAAAATCGTGATCGCGAACTTCCTCTCGGAACAGATTGTGGACCCCGTTTTTGCCAGACCGGACCTCTTTGGCACCTGGGACACGCTGTTTGCCGTCTATGGCTATGCGATTCAGATTTATTGCGATTTTTCCGCCTATTCCGACATGGCTATTGGGTTCTGCCTCTTGTTGGGCATTCATATTCCCCTGAATTTCAATGCCCCGTATCTCGCCGGGTCGATTCAGCAGTTCTGGCGCAACTGGCATATTTCCCTGTCGTCCTTTCTGCGCGATTATCTCTACATTCCACTCGGGGGTTCCCGGGGCAACAGTGAATGGAGCGTTTGCCGCAACCTGTTCATCACCTTTTTGCTGGGGGGGCTATGGCACGGCGCGGGCTGGACCTTTATCGTCTGGGGCGCTCTGCACGGATTCTACCTGAGCGTGGAACGTCTGGGGGGGCGCTGGTTCTCCAATCGCGGCGTGGAGATGTCGGGACCTCTCGGCCTTCTCGGACGCCGGGTGATGGTCTGGCACCTGGTGTGTCTGTCCTGGCTGTTTTTCCGCGGCCAGTCCTTCGGCGACGTTGTCGGCATGATCGAGGCTCTTGGACGCTGGCAAATGCCAGTTCAGAAAGTATCGATGGCGGTTGTTGTCGTTTTGGTCATCGGCTATCTGAGCCAGTTGCTGGACGGAGACCGACGCCAGCGCATGTGGGACGCCTTCGCCCGCTGGCACCCCGTGGCGCAGGGATTTTCAGCCGCCCTGCTGCTGATGGTTATTCTCGGACTTGGCCCGAAAGGGGTAGCCCCCTTTATCTACTTCCAGTTTTAAATGTCTTGTGTTGACCTGTTGAACCTGACTAAAGTGACAAACGTGACAAGCAAGCCCACTCACCCGCCGATGGATATCGGAGAAAGCCGCGCCCTATCCGGTGCCGGCACCCCGCGACGCAAGGTCTACCTTGCGTTTGGAAGTTTTTTTCTTCTGGCTGCGCTGTTGAATGGCCGACATCTTCACGATGCGGCTCTCAAACGCGAATACGGTTTCTGGCGCGATGTCTGGGTCATGGGTACTCGTCCGTTGTCCGACGTTTCCGTTTTCCTCCGTCTTGATCGTTTCCGTGACACAGTCGAAACCCTCCGTGAGGCCGTTGAACCATGAAAACCCACAGCGTATTGATTCTGTTCTTCTTCAGCGTGTTTTCCGCATCCCTTCGGGCGGAAGGCCCCAAAAAGGTCCTCATTCTTGGGGACTCCATGATGCGGGTGACGGCCCATGCCACCGAACTGCAACTTGGAAAACGAGAAGGGGTCACGGCGAAATCCCACACCTCGCTGGGTTCCGGGCTGGCGCGGCTTGATGTGTTTGACTGGATGGCGAAAATCGATGAGCTGGTCGGCGAGTTCAAGCCAGACGCGGTCATCGTCTGGTTTGGCACCAATGATCGTCAGCCCATCACGACCGCCGAGAAAGTGGTCCAACCCGGCACCGCCGAATGGAACGTTGAATATGCCCGCCGCATTGGCGAGGCGATGGACAAACTGTCTGCGAGCGGGGCAACGGTCTATTGGCTGGAACTTCCGGATATGCGCGATGCCAAAATGCAGGACGAAATTCTCCAGCTCAATCAGCTCTTTAAAAGCGAAGCTGAGAAGCGCAAAACGGTGGAGTTTATTCCCACCCGCAGCGTGTTCAGCCGCAAAGAGGGAACCTTTTCGCCCTATGTGATTGGCCCGAACGGCATGCCCTTGCAGGTCCGGGATGCCGACGGCATTCACCTGAATCGTGCGGGTGCTGACCGCATGGCTGCCGAAATGATGAAACGTCTCTACTCCCGCTGAGGAAAACATGCTCTGTCCCTACCGCCGTTGTTTCCGTGTTCTGCTGCTTAGCCTGTTTGTGTTGGGGCTGCCCCGTGTCATCGCCCAGGACGATGTGGTGAACGTAAGCCCGGCCCGGGCCAAGATGTATGAAGCCATGGTGGAGGTGCAGGACGGCAAATACGAAAGCGCAATCCCCAAATTGGAGGCGGTCATTGCCGAAGACCCCACGCTGCTGGGGGCCTGGGAAACCCTCGGGTGGGCCTATTGGCTCACCGACCGCCGCAAAGAGGCGGAAGACCTGTGGACCCGACTGGTGGGCATCGCTCCCAACGAACCTTTGGGCTACAATCTTCTCGCGCAAATCGCCACGCGCGATGCCGATTTTGTAAAAGCCGAACAACTGTATGAAAACAGCTTGCGCATCAACCCCGCGCAATTCGAAATTCGTCTCAACTACGGGCGGGTGTTGCTCTGGAGCGGCAAACGCGATAAAGCGGTCGCGATCTTCCGGACACTGTTTCAGGAGGACCCCGAGCGTATTGACGTGGAGATCGATCTGGCGTGGGCCCTGTATGCGAATGAAGAATATGAGGAGAGTCTGGTGCATTGGAACCACATCAACGAGATGGTTCCGGACCAGCCCGGCTTTCTCCTGGCCCGGGCCAATGTGCTGGTGCTGATTGGCGCGTTGCCCGAGGCGGAGATCGATTGTCGGAGGGTGCTGGAGCTTGAACCGGACAATCCGGACGCCGTCGGCATGCTGGTGCAACTGTCCATTCGCAACAACAGGCCCCGTGAGAGCATCAAGGCGATGGAAGATCTCATGGACCTGACCGAGGATGACGTCACGCGATCGCTCATTGCCCAGCAGCTTGCCGGCTACAAACAAAGCATTTTCGACCAGAGCCCGGACATTGTCAGCCGCAAGGAAGTGGTCGCCGCGGGCAAGAAGGCCTGGGATTTGGATCGGGAAAATGTCGGTGCCGCTTTGTTCTACGGAGAGGCGCTGGTGGGGGACAAACAGTTCAGCGAGGCGGCCTCCGTTTTCCAGTTTGTCCTCGATGAGCTGAACCCCAACAATTTCCGGGCACGGCAGGGGTTGATGGAAACGTACTTTGGACGCAGCATGCTCGACGAAGCGGAAAAGCAGCTTCGGGAAAATCTGCGGGTTTTCAACCCCGACGATCCCTACCGTCATG
This sequence comes from uncultured Verrucomicrobiota bacterium, assembly GCA_964497855.1. Taxonomy (GTDB): domain Bacteria; phylum Verrucomicrobiota; class Kiritimatiellia; order SS1-B-03-39; family UBA6053; genus CAYLNG01. The sequence continues at coordinate 8,543 of CAZCFM010000047.1, forward strand.
TCTACTGGTCCCGTCTCTATTTTTCGCGCGGCAATCTTCTGGAAGCGATGCGTTCACTGGAGCGCCTCGAATATGAGGGCGCGCAGGGGGCTGTCTTCACCTTGCTCTATCACGGCATCAGTCCCAGTGAGTTTTCCGACATGCCCTCGGTGCGCCAGTTGCGTGAACAACTGATGGCCCTGCGCCGTGCGGGCTACACCTTCATCACCCCATCCCAGTTGCCGCTCTATTTTGACAACAAAAAAGCCCCGACCCTCACCGATGAGCGCCCGTGGCTGAACCGCTTGACCCAGTCCATCCGTTATGCCTGGACGGGCAGGCGCGCCGAAGAAGCTCCCCGCTTGAGCGATTACAGCCCGGAGAAAGTGGTCATGGTGACCTTTGACGATGGTCGGCGCAATTCCTTCCGCTATGGATCGCAGGTTGCGGAGGAACTCAACATTCCGATGACCATGTTTGTGAGTGTGGGTGGCGTGGTGTCGCGGGAACAACGCTACGTGGCGCAGTTTGCGGAAATTCGGGAGTGGCAAACCAATGGGCTCTGGGAAATTCAGAGTCAGTTGTGGGAGGCTTCGCAAATGGTTCCCGCGGAAAAGGAGGGGCGGCCGGTACTCCCTCTTCCCAATCTGATTTGGAAAACAGACCGGGATCGCAAAGAAACGCTGCGCGAATACCATCAGCGCCTGCGCCGCGAGTTTCGGGACTCAAAACGTGTGCTCGCCCGTGAAATGGGACTTGAGCCCGACGATATTCAGGCGGTGGCCTACCCCTATGGCGAAGTCGGTCAGGAACACACCAGCAACATCAATCTGTTCAACGTGACGGAAATTCTCCTCAACGAGGCGGAAATTTCGTACAAAATGGGTTTTGTGCAGAGCCGTCACGGCTACTCCATCAAGACGGACAATGCCCTCCTCTACAAACGCTATGAGCCGCCCCGCAGTTCCAGCGGCCGGGATGTGCTGCGTGCCGCCTACCTGCAGCACCCGGTGT
>CAZCFM010000047.1:9635-26155 GCA_964497855.1 uncultured Verrucomicrobiota bacterium
CGCAGTTCCAGCGGCCGGGATGTGCTGCGTGCCGCCTACCTGCAGCACCCGGTGTATGTCGCCCGTCGCATGCGGGTGGAAATGGCCGCCCTTTCCGGGCAGCTCCATCTGGCGAATGAGAATATTGAACTGCTGCGCCGGGATGGATATCCGGAAGAGGATTTGGCCTTGCTTCAGGCGTATGTGAAGCGCCACCTCGCCCGTTTGGTTGCGCTTCCCGACGCTGTCGAGGATACGGCTGCATCCCCCGTAGCCGAAAAAGAAAAACTGATCCAGCTTCAGGATCCCTACATTGGTGTGGACGGAAGGAATCTGCGGGCCAACGTGGTGATCGACGAACGCGAACTGGGTATCTTTGCCGGAGTGAACCTCAACCGACGCTCGGCCCTGCAAGTGCGCTATGGGCTGGGGGCTATCAAACAAACCAACACCACCAACCGCTTTGTCGAGGTCGAAAAAACCAGTACCTCCACGTCTCGGGAAATTGTGCAGACGGTGGAGGATGGCGTGGTGTCCAACACGGAGGAAACCCGCACCGCTTTCGAAACCGTGACGATTCAATCCAACGTCGTCGAACGCACGAAATACGATGCGGACTTCACAAATCTGGGGTTGTTGTACAGCTATATTCACGACAGTGGGTCCTTCACCATAGCCCGCGCCGGGCTGTACACGCTGAATCCCGATGGGGGAGAAGACGAAGAGGACGGGGAGGCCAGCAACCAGGCCTTCACCTATGGGTTGGAACATCAGTGGCGTCCTTTCCCGGCCATGGATATTTCGTCCATGTACACGCACGGAGTTGTCCCCTCGGCCCGCGAGGTCATCACCTATGACCAATTGGCCTTGCGACCGTTCTGGCGCATCCGTGACGGATGGCAGACCAACGGAATCGGGTCTTTCGCCTTTTACGAGGACCGCAACAGCCATGTCCGCGTCGAAATGGAGAACTTCTGGCGCATGTCCCAGGCCATTGACCTATGGCTGGGCTTTCATAACTCGATTGACACCACCGACCGGGACAGTGACATCTACTGGTCTCCCTACTGGGAGCAGCGTCACTACTTTATTCTGCGCCTGCGACGCTCCTACCCGAACTATTTCGGCATGTTCAAAGCCAATGTCGGCGTCATGAAAAGCCGGGCCCGACAGGCCGAGCTGGATTTGTTTGACAACTCCAGAGTGCAGGGCGAGACGCAAGGATTTTCACCCGGATCCGGCCCGGATGAAGACTGGAATCCGCTGCTGGGCTTCTCGGCTTCCGTCACGCGTTCCTGGGACAGTGGATGGAACATCACTGGCGAATTCAGCGTCAACAGCTCCAAAGAATACACCGAACACACGGTGTCCGGAAGTTTGCTTTACAAGTTCTGAGCACTGCCGCTGATCGCCCCGAGTTGTTCCTGAATGGGTCCGGCCTCGACCAGGGCCTGGCGCATGAGCGTGCGGTTGATGCTGCGTTGATTTGCCGCATAGCCCAGCATCAACGCCACGTCGCAGACATTGTTGATGATGCGGGGAATGCCACGGGTGGATGTTAACTCCTGGATGGCTTCCGCTTCAAAAATCCAGATGTCGCCTCCCGCCACGCGCACACGGTGTTGTACATATTCCAGAATTTGCTGGGCGTTGAGGGGTTCGAGTCGCCAGACCATTTGCAGGCGTTGGCAGATCGATTCGTCCTGGGACAGCAGCCGGGTCATGTCGCTGTAACCGGCGAGGATCAGGGTGAAGGCCGGCTGCAGGGAACGGCCTTCGCGGTCCCCCAGGGTGATGTTCATGAGCAAATGAAGGAAATGATAGACCTGTGGGTCGCTGATGTTCTGGGCTTCGTCGATCACGACGGCGGTGTGGGTGAGGCGGTGGCGTTCCTCGCGCAGGAAACCGATGGCGTCCATGGCCTCGGTGATCTGACGGGCGGCCTCGGGGAATCCCAGCAGCTTGAGCACTTGGCGGGCAAGGGAGAGGGTGCTGCCCTCAAGGTAGTCGATGGAGATCAGGGACGCACTGTGTTCCCGTCGAATTTGCTGGGCAAGCAATTCGAGGACCATGGTTTTTCCCACGCCGTAGGGGCCGGTGAGAATGCCGCCGAGTTTGCGGTTCTGCACCAGATACACCAGTCGGGCAAGGCCTTCGTGATGTTGCGAGCACAAATACGCAAAACGCGAATCGGCCACGTTTTGAAAAGGGGCTTCTCGAAGATTCCAATATTCAAGGTACATACCGATTGACCGAACGCGGTCAGCTCCCTTCTTTCAGGTTGGGTTTCCAAACAGAGGATAGTCGTGCCGGCGCCTCCTGCGGAGGGGGCGGGGCATTAGGCAAACGGGGTGCGGGGCCAGGCGGGGCGTTGCCCGTGCGGACCATGGGAATCGCGGAGAAGCGCACAGGGACAGGTTCCTGCAATGGGGCAGGGGGGGCTTCGATCGCGGGAGATGGGGAAGGAGTGCCGCCCGCATCGGTCTCCAAGGCCACTACCCCTCTATCTGGCTGGATTTCATAGGGCACCGCCCCGACCAGACGTTTCTCTCCAAGATACTTCAGCACCTGAAGGGTCGCAGGCTCTTCGCCACTTTCCGGAGTCAGCAACACCGAAATCGGCACCACATCCTCCAGGCACTTCCGCAGCCGGAATGACATGGACGAAACGGGTTTCGGAAGGGTCATTAAGGTGGTCACGCCCAGTCGATCAAAGGAGCGGACAAACGAAAAAACCTGTTCGGCCATGCGTTCGGTAGTCGGGACAGAGACCCAGGGCAGGACGGTGTCGAGGACCACGCGCTTGATGGAATTGGCGTCCAGAATGGTGCGCAACTGATCAAATCCTTCGGGTGGGAGCATGTCCTGCCCGGGAAGTCCGCCGTGGGAGATAAACGATTCATATTCCAGCAGCGTGAGGTTCCCATCGTCGATGTGCAACGAAAAGGGAATGCCCATGGATTCCGCGAGTATGCCCAGATCATTCGCCCCGATGGTCGAGAGATACAGGCAACGTTCGTTCTGCAAGAGGCCCTGGCGCAGAAACTGAATACCCATAATGGTTTTACCCGAGCCCCGCTGGCCGGAAATCAAAAAACTTCTCTTGCTGAAGACACCTCCGTAGGCGTCATCCAACATCGGGATCCCGCTTAGGGTCTTCGTGATCACGGATCTTCTCCGGGTTCCAGAGGCAACAGACGGGCCAATACGGAGGAAATAAACGAGAGTTCAAAGGGTTTGGTGAGGAAATCCTCTATGCCCAGTTCCTCGCACTCCTGCAGGACCTCGGGCGTCGGATATCCGGAAATCACCACCATGGGAATGTCCGGCCTCAGACGCCGCAATTCCCGGATGTGGTCCATTTCTTTCAGGCGCCCTGGCATGCAGAGATCCGAAATGATCATGGAAATCTCGGGGTCTTGAGCCTTGAGTGCCCCTTCATCGCTGTTGTTGGCGAGAATCGGATCGTATTGCAATAGGCGAAGAAGATCGCGAAAATGCCGTAAAATCGGTTCCTCGTCGTCAATAACCAGAATGCGTTTCATGGGAATGGGGGGGAAGTGCCTGGGTGAAAGGGGGTGTGGATTTTTACTCTAGGACGTAACGGTTGAATAATCAACGCACTTTTTGGTTTCTTGCTGAAGTCTTTTTTGTAAGATTCACCCATGGACTCAAATACTCTTAGTATGACCGGTGTGATTGCGACGGTGCTGGCCACCATTTTTGCGGCTGCCGCCATGTGGAACTCGTACCAACGCCGCAAGCATATGGCCCTCTTGGAGAAGTCCCAGAAAACCGAAGCCCCCATGCGCTTTCGTCCTGCGCCTGCCCACCCTCCTTCGTCGTCCACGCTGCCGGGTCAGTCTTCCCTGCCGAAGAGTGTAGCCCCACAAGCCCCACAGGTGGCGCGCGAAGCCCCTGCCAAAGCCGTGCTCTTCCGGCAGGTCCGCCCCGGCGGTGAACGACTACCCGAAGATATCGAAGAAGAGAAAGCCGGCTATGTCTGGGAATAGATTCCGCATCCCGATTCTGTTATGCCTCCTCGTGCTTCTTCACGTTTCCGCGGAGCCATCCACAATCCTGAGCCGGTCTCCGGCGAAATGGACGCCCGCTGAAAATTCCGCTCCCGCCGTCTCCGACGACGCAGCTCTGCTTTTCCCCTGTTCCTTCAACGCCTCGACGGAACGCCAGGTCTGGGACGCCGACCTGGATTTCGATGCCGCCGCCGCCGACGGACTCCTCCTCGACCTGGAATTCCAACCCGCCGAGCGCATTCGGGCCCTGACCGTCTACATCCGCTCCGGCAAAGGCTGGTACGCCTCGACCCTGACCTCCCGTCCCGGACGCCACCGCGTCTGGCTTCCCTTCAGCCGCTTTGAAGCCCTCGACAGCCCCTCTGACTGGAAAGAGGCCAGCCACATCCGCCTCTCTCCCTGGAAGGGCGGCGAAGGCGAGGCCTCCCTGCGCCTCTATTCCCTCCAACCTCGCGTCGCACATCTCGCCATTCTTCGTCCCTCCGAAAGCAGTGTGCCCGATGCCTCCGAACGCGCCTATGCCCAGTCGTTGGCCACCCAACTTGGAGCTTTTTTCAGCGAACTCTCGCTGCCCGCCGTCGAAATCTCCGACGATGAAAACGTGGATCTTTCGCGCTACAAACTGCTCGTTCTGCCCCTCAACTCCCATCCCTCCGCCGCGTTGCTGCGCCGTCTCGAACGCGCTCTTCGCCGGGGCGGCAAACTGATGGTTTTCTACAACGGCAACAAGGAACTCGCGGCCCTCGCCGGCGTTGATGCACAGCCCTGGCTTCCCGCCGGCAGCCCCGGTCGATGGATGAGCATGACCTTCCCGGAAGACCTTTGGGGCTCGGCCTTCAGGGCCTATCAGCGTGAAACCCCCCAGCTCCTGCCCGCCCGCCCCGGCAAAAACGCCCGCGTGGCCGCCTGGTGGGAAAACCGCGACGGCGCACGCCAGCCCGAAGCCGCCCTTCTGCTCTCGCCCCGCGCCGCCTGGTTCACAGCTCCGTTTCATCCCGAAGACGAAAACGCGAAACAACGCATGCTCGCATTCACCGTCGATGCCCTTGTCCCCGGCCTCGCCGCGCCCGCCCACGCCGAGCGCCTCCGCCGTCTCCGCGAGGACCCGCTGACGGCCAGCGACGAACGAATGCCCCGTCTCGAAACGCTTCTAGGCGAGAAGAAGTCGGCCGAACTCTGGGACCTCAGCGAAAACATCCGCCGCGATTCGTGGCTCCGCGCCAGCTCCCGTCCGCTGCCTCCCGGCATCATGCGTGGCGTGTGGGACCATCGCGGCGATGGCCTTCACGCCGGACGCTGGGACCTCACGGCGGCGGAACTCGCCGGGGCCGGTTTCAGCGATCTGTTCCTGTTTGTCTCCCGCCGCGCCGAGGTTCCGAAAGCCGCCGTCACTGCCACCGCCGCAAAGGGCATCGCGCTTCACGCCTGGCACGTCTGCTGGAACCTCTACGATGCTCCCGCCGCCGAACGCGAACGCCTGCAACGCCTCGGCCGCCTGCAAATTTCCTCCGCTGGGACCGTCACTCCCTGGCTCTGTCCCTCCCACGAAACCAACCGCCGCATGGAGCTGGAGCGCCTGCTCCGTCTGGCCGGGACGCCCGGACTTCGTGGTCTTCATCTCGATTACATCCGCTTTCCCGATGCCGACCACTGTTTTTGTCCCTCCTGCCGCCGCGCATTCGAGCTGGAACATGGAAAGGCACTCGACGAATGGCCCGCCGCTGTTCTCGCTCCCGGTGCTCTGCGCGAAGACTTCCTCCGCTGGCGCGCCGGGGGCATCAGTGGCTTTGTGCGCGATCTCTCTGTCGAATTGCGCCGCAGCCATCCCGACCTGCTTCTCTCCGCCGCTGTCTGGCCAGGCTATCCCGAAATTATCAACCGTCTCGGACAGGATTGGCCGCCCTGGCTGCGCGAAGGCTGGATCGACTTTGCCGTCCCCATGAGCTACAGCACACGCGCGTCCGAGGTTGCGGACTGGACCCGCGCCCATCGGCTCGCCGTGGGGGAGGGGAAGCGCATCATCACCGGCATCGGGGTTACCGCCGCCGAAAGCCGCCTCACGCCGCCCCTCGTCCTGGAGCAAATCCATGCCGCACGCGAGGCCGGGGCGGATGGTTTTGTGTTGTTCGACTTGAATCAGACGCTCCGACAGGAGATGTTCCCCCTTATGCAACGTTTACAACAAGGAGAATCCCATGATTGATGCCGGTTTGGGTCTCGGTATTCTCTTTGCTTTCGTGCGCGCCCTCCAGTGGGCGCCGATGCCAGACACCGAAAGGCTGATGGAGTCGATCCGCTCTGTCGACATCCTGCATCCGGTGATCGTCAACGAAACCCCTTTGCGCTGCGGGGACCGTCTCACCGGTCTGACCGATGCGAAATTCTCCGGACGCATCTACGCGATGGACATCGACGCGGATCTCCTGCACTTCACCCTCCGCATGCAGGGGGGCAGCGGCGACGCCGATCTCTATGTGCGTCCCGCCGCACCGCCCACCCTCCGCGACTACACCCAGCGTCCCTTCGTCCGCGGAAACGAAGAAAGCATCCGCGTGAACTCTCCCAGCGCCGGACGCTGGTATGTGTTGGTGCATGGCTACGACAACTACGAAGGCGTCACCTTGCAGCTCGAGTGCCTCCCGCGTCCCAAAGACGGCGAGCGGCTTGAACTGGTCGGCTCCCGCGATCTCGAACTCGCCCTCTATTACGAATTGTCCGGTGTGGCCGCCACCAATCAGGTCTGGAGCGCCGAACTCCGCAACCAAGCCCTCCGCGAAGAGGGCCGCACCGCCTTCACCGCCGGGGCCTACGACAAAGCCATTGAAACGTGGGGCCGCTGGGCGGAACTCGACCGCGACAACCCCGAGCCGGTGGCCCTTGTCGGCGACATCTACCTGCGCCAGGGCCGGATGAGCGATGCCGTCGCCCAATACCAGAAAAGCCTGGCCATCCAACCCGGTCAAATCGGACTCATGGTCCGCCTGGCCCGGCTCATCGATCTCCAGCTCGGACAGGCCGCCGAATCCCGGGAAATCCTCAATCAATACGCCAAACTTTTCCCCCAGCAAAACGATGTGGCCCTCGCCCAGGCCGAGTGGCTTTTCCGCCGCCGTCGCTACAAAGAGGCCGGACACATCATTCGCAGCGTGATCGCCACCGAATCGGACAACCTCGGAGCCCTCACCCTCCTGCACAGCCTCTTGCCCACGCCCGCCGAACGTTTCGACAACATGCGCGCCATGCTTGAAGTGGGACGTCGCCCCGGCCGCGCCATGCAACTGGCCCAGGCCGTGCTGGACCTCAACCTGCTCACGCGCCCGGAGTCCTGGATGCTGATGGACTTTTTCCAGGAGATGTCCGAAACCGCGCCCACCGAAGCCCAGCGCGAAGTCTTTGCCCGTCTGCTGCCACGGGAACAGGCCACCGTCGAGGACTTCCGCGTGGGCCGCATGTCGCGCAATTGGTTGTCCTCCCGCGACCAGGCCTGGGGAGGGCAGGGGAGCCTCACCCTCAGCGCCGATCCCACCCAGTCGGAAGCGTTTCTGCGGTTGCTCGGTTCCGATGCGATGCACAATGGCTTCATGGAGGCCGTGGTGGAGGACACCCGGGGCTTCTTCTGGCTCTACGCCCGCCGCGGCGAAGGCAACATGATCCGTTTCGGCTTCGAGGAAAACGGCCAGGTCTATTTGCAAATCTGGATGAACAATCAGTTGCTCACCAACCTCTCCCGCGTCTGGTCACGGCCCTCTGGCCCCTTCACCTTCCGACTGGAAACGCGCGCCGACGGCGCCTACGCCTACATTGACGGACGCCCCGCCTTCAGCAGTCCGGCCTCCATCCCCCGCGACATGGGCCTGGGCTGGTGGGGACTCGCCCCCTGGTCCCCCCAACTCGGCACCGCCGCCGTCACGGTCCGCCGCGTTGCCGGTGGCCCCACCCCCGTTCTTCTCGGACAACTCCGCTATCACAACGAGATCCCCCGCAGTCCCGAACAACTCGCCGACCTCGAACGTCACATCCGCACCCTCAGCGCCCTGGCCCCCGACTGGTATGAGCAAACCCCCGATGGCCGTGTGCTCCGCACGCTCCACTCGCGCGACATGGAACTGCGTCTGCTCTGCCGCTATCACCGCACCCGCCTGCTGCCGGCGCTCCGCGTGCACTCCCTCGACCGCCTCGATCTCCCTGCGCTGCTCGCGTCTGCCGGAAAGGATCGCGTCGACGGCTTCACGATGTTCGTAAGGCGCATGCCCGACCCCGCCTGGTTTGTGGAAGCTGAACAAGCGGTCCTGCAGGCCGGAGTCACCCTCCATGTCGCCCTCGAAGACAGCGCACGTCAAACCGTGATTCTCCGCGAACTGACACCCGGCGTTGGTCTTTTTCCAGGGCCGCGTCGTGCCCACGAACTGCCCTTGATTTTTCCCGATGCCAAGGAGCGTTTCCAAGATATGGACACCCCCCGCGACCTGTATTTCATCCTGTGACCCATGAGCACCGAAACCTCTCCTCCCAAGTTTGCCACCCGCTCCCGTTGCGCGGCCTGTTTCCTTTCGGTGCAGGTCATCGACTCGCCGTCGCCTGCCGTGTGTCCCTTTTGTCACGGCGCAATGAAGCATGAGAAAATTCCCGCGCTTCCGCCCGAAAAAATCGAGGTCGAGGAGGACGTCGAGGAACACGTCCGCCGCCTCTACCGCAAACCGCACTGGCTCGTCATCTGGGGCATTGGTCTGATTGCCGTTTTGTTGCTCTCCGGCGCGGTGTACCTGCAGGTGGTCAACATCGAGCACTATTATTACTCGCCCGTCGTCAACGTGTACTCCTTTATTGTCGGCCTTTTTATTGTCTCACGGTTTATCCTCGCGGCGTTTTATTCCCCGCCGCCCCGCGTCGGCTTCCGGCCTTTCACCAGTGTGCTCGTGCCCTGCATGAACGAAGAGGCCTCCATCTCCCGGTCCATCGCCCGCATTTACGCGGAAGGGTATCCCGACCACCTGCGCGAAGTCGTCACCGTCAACGACGGTTCCACCGACAACACCCTGCGCGAAATGTACCGCACCCAGGCCGCTTTCCCGCGTCTCGTGGTCGTCGATTTCGAGAAAAACCGAGGACTCTGTTACGGCATGGCCGTCTCCACGCTTCTCGCCCACGGGGAAGTGATGGTGTTTGTGGACTCCGACACCTTCCTGATGCCCGGGGCCATCGAGAAACTTGTGCAGGGCTTCGTCGATCCCACCGTGGGCGGCATTGCCGGGCACACCGACGTCGAAAACTCCCGCGTGAACACGCTGACCAAGATGCAGGATGTCCGCTACTTTTTCTCCTACAAAATCATGAAGGCGGCGGAGAGCGTTCACGGCTGCGTAAGTTGTCTGCCGGGCTGTTTCTCCGCCTATCGCCGCGCCTGCGTGCTGCACGTGCTGGACGACTGGATGCACGAAAAAGTCTTCGGACAGGAAGGGAACTATGGCGACGACCGCAGTTTGACCAACCTGGTGCTCCAGGATTATCAGGTCCTCTACGACGACGAAGCCCTGGCCACCACCATCGCGCCCGAGGATTGGAAAGTCTACGTCCGCCAGCAGAACCGCTGGATGCGATCCTCGCTGCGCGGAATTTTTTCCGCCGCGAAATTCGTTTGGCGCAAACATCCTCTGCCCGCGTTGTCCTGGTACTGCATGATGATGTTGCCGATCATCGAACCGCTCATCATGGTGCAGGCGCTTATCATCGGACCCATCCAGCAGGGCGGCGTCACCGGGTCCTACATTTTCGGTGTGTTTGCGATCACCCTGATCTGGTCGCTCTACCACCTCCAGAAAACCGGACGCACCCACTGGTGGGCGGGTTTCGCCTTCACGGCGTCCTACATCGTCTTTTTCAGTTGGCAGATTTACTTCGCCTTCTTCACCTTGGCCACCAAAAGCTGGGGCACCCGCGGAGTTAAAAAAACATGAGCAAACATCCCGACACGACCGAACAGGGCAGCCCCGTCCCCCCGGGCTTGTCCTACCGGCCCCCGCCGCCGGTCGCTCCCGCCCGTATCGCCGTGCTCAAAGCCAACTACAAACAGGCCTGGCTCTATTTTCTGCTCGGGCTCAGCCTGCTCTTCGCCTGGGGCATCCCCATCCGTTACACCTTGCTGCGCTGGCTCTCCTTCCGTCCGGCGGACTCCGGTCCGCGCGACGCGCAGGCCTTCGTCGCCCTGGCATTCGAGGGCATTTCCGAAAGCCCCGGCGAAATCACCCCCGCGCGTTTCCGCGAGCAGGTGCGCGTCCTCAAGGACGCCGGCTACAATGCCATCACCCTCCGCGATGTCGCCGATTTCTACAAAGAGGGCAAGGCGCTTCCCCGCAAAGCCGTGCTGCTGACCTTTGACCATTCCCGAAAATCCTCCTACTTCGATGCCCGTGGCGTTCTCCAGCGCGTCGGCTGGAACGCCGTCATGTTTGTGTGGACCAAACCGATTCTCGATGAAGATCCCTCCGCCCTCCGATGGCCCTATATCCGCGCGATGATCCGCAGCGGGGCCTGGGAAGCGGGGGCCCAAAGCCATCGCGGCTTCGAGCGCATTGTCGCCGACAGCGAAGGCTCCCAGCGAAATTTCATGGCCGCCCCTCGTTGGTTGACCGACGACATGAGTTACGAAACTCCCGCCGACTTCCGACGGCGACTGGAGGAGGACCACGAGTTTGCGCACAGCCGCATCACCCGCGAAACCGGATCCGCACCCCTGGCCTTCGCCTTTCCCTACGGCGATTTTGGCCAATACGACGAACGCGCGTTGCTCAGCCGCCGCATCAACATGGACCTTGTCTCCGCGCGCTACGACCTCGCGTTTATTCACGGAACCACCGCGCTGAACACACGCTGGAGCAACCGGCACCGCCTGAGCCGTTTGCTGGTGAATCCCGATTGGAGCGGTCAGGAACTGGTGGAACGCTTAGACAGCGCATGGCCGCGTCCCCAGGGCATTTTTGCCGCCGAAGCTTTGACGTCCTCCCGATCCTGGCTCGTGGACTGGGGTGGATTCACCCTCAAAGACAATACAGCCCTTCTCTCCGCCACGCCCGACACCACCGGGGCCAAAGTCTGGCTCACCGGCACCGACCTCTACGGCGATTTTCACGGCAAATTCAGCATGAGACTCCAGGCCGGTCAGGCCGGATTTTTCCTGCGCGCCACCCCCGATGGCGAATCGCATCTCTACCTGGGTCTCGGCGAAACCGGCGAGGCCTGGCTGCGCCAAAAACACCCCGGCATGGAGCCCTTCACCCTCGCGACCGGACGCTACACTCCCGACGAAAACGGCAAGATTGATCTCGAGATTTTTCTGCGCGGGCGGCAGGTCTATGCCAGCATTGGCGCTGCGCCCGTCTTCCGCGAAATTGCCATCACCCGCGGCGAAACCCGTCCCGGCATGGTGGGCCTGAGCGTCTGGGATCCCGAACCCGCCAAAGCATCCCTTTTATTGGAAGACCTCGAACTGCGCCCCTTCCACACCCGCATCATCACCTGGGAGCCCATCACCACGCATCAGCCGACGCTTGCCGCGTGGATGAGTTCGCACGGATTCCGCCACACCCATCTCGCCCCGCCCTGGTTGCGGCTGGGCACCCGCGGACGCAGCGAGCAAATCGGCTGGGACCCCGCGCTCTATCGACGCCTCGCCGAAGTCTACAGCATGCAGTTCATGCCCGAGGTCATTCTGGAAGGACTCGAACCCTTTGACGCCACCATGGTGGACACCCTCGCCGAACATGCCCGCGACATCGGCGCACAGGGCCTGCTCTGCAATCTCAGCGACCTTCGGGGCGACCCGCCCCTCAGCCGCATCACCGCCTGGCTGCAAAATCTTAGCTCCTCCCTGAGTTCGCGTGGACTCAGCCTCTGCGTCGCTCTCCCCGCCTCCATGGAACGCGAAACCACCCTCGCCGCCCTGTTCCAGGGACTCGACAACCTCCACGTGGCGGTTCAGGAAAGTTCCCCCTTGCTCACCGACGGCCCCGGCCCCCGCAACGACCGCATCGTCTCGCTCCGCCGTGTCGTCCTCTCGCATCAAAACGACATTCCCGCCCGCCAATTGACGGGCCTCGACGCTCCCAGCAGCGAGTGGAACACGGAATTGCGGGGCAAATTGCTGCGTCAGGAAGGCAACGAAGCTTTCCAGGCCGGCGAATTCAGCCGCGCCATCGATCTCTGGACCCGCTGGAGCGAATTCGAGCCCCACAACGAAGAACCCCTGCGGCTCATCGGCGACGTGCATCTGCGTCAGGGCGATTACGGGTCCGCCATCTCCACTTACAAAGCCAGTCTCGAACAGAACCCCGGCCAGGTCAGCCTCGTCGTCCGCACCGCCAGTCTGCTCGAACTGCACGCAGGCAAACGCCGCGAAGCCACGGAGATGCTGCAACTCTACCACCGCCTGTTCCCGACCAACACCGAAATTCTGCTCGCCCAGGCCGGCATGCACATGCGCCAAAATCAGACGGAACTCGCCCGTGAACGCATCCACCGCGTCATTGAAATCAATCCGGAAGACCTGGAAGCCCTCTCTCTCCTGCACGGACTGCTTCCCACGCAGGCCGAACGCGTCGCCAACATTCAAACCATCCGCGATATCGGCGCCCGCCCCGGAATGGCCCCGCATTTCGCCTCTTCTCTCCACGCGCACAATCTGCTGCTCTGGCCCGAGTCCTGGCGACTCATGGATTTTGTCCGCGAAAGGGCCGCACTGGAACAACCCGATCCCCCGGGTCCCTACCGTCGCCTCCTGCCCCGCGACAGCGTCGTCCGCGAACGGTTTCAGGCGGGGCAACTCTCCTCCAACTGGAGCAACACCGGCGAACAAGAGGAAAATATCGACGGCATGTTGTTGCTGACCGCCGGACCCGCCACCACCGAAGCCGCGCTGCGACTCGCGGGTTCCGACACCCTCCACAGCGGATTTATTGAGAGCGTGATCGACGAAGCCCGCGGATTCTTCTGGCTCTATGCCCGCCGCTCCGAGGGCAACATGATCCGCTTCGGTTTTGACCAGAGCGGAAAAATCTACCTGCAAATCTGGCGCGCCGGCAAGATGGTCCAGAATCTGGACCGCGAATGGGTCCAAGGCTCCAAAAACATCCGCCTCCGCCTCGAAATCCGCGGGGACGCCGCATTTGCCTTTATCGATGGCCAACCCGCGTTCGGTGCTCCCACGCCCATTCCGCGCGACATGAACCTGGGCTGGTGGGGCATTGCCCCCTGGGCACCCCAGTTCGGCGTCGCCCAGGTCATCGTCCGCGAAATTGCCGGCGGTCCCCTGCCCGTGGAACTGGGCCTGTTCCGCCCCCGGGGTCGCGAATGGGAAGACGCGGAAATGGCCAAGCTCATCCGCGAACGCACCAGCACCCTCAACGCCATGAGTCCCCCCTGGTTTTTTCAGGATATCGGAGGACGCGTCCGTTCCGAAAACCTGCTGACCATGACCGAAACCCGTCTGCTGGCCCGCTATTATCAGATCCGTTTGCTGCCCCTGATCCGCTCCGCCTCCCCGCGCACGCTCAATCCGGCGGAACTCCCGCAACTCGCGCAGGAGGCCAAAGTCGATGGCTTTGTGCTCCTCTTTCCGCGGCTGCCCGACGACGCCTGGTTCGCCCGCGCGGAAGAAGCCCTGCTTGATTCCGGACTCAGTTTTATCGCCCTGCAATTAAACGAGAATCAGGAAGTCGTGCAACTCCGTGAATTTGGGCCCGCCATCACGCTCTTCTCCGGACCCCGCGAATCCCATACGCTTCCAGTTGTGGATATGGCGCTTCCCCCGAAAGCCGAAATTGCCGAAGGGGAGTCCTCGACACCTCCAGCTCCGCCCGAAGTGCCCAGCATCGAAACCAAACCCGATCCCAGCCGCGTGCTCTTGTACTGAAGCGGAGTCAGAAACCCATCTACCTCCACCCCTCCATCCATCGAGATGAACCTTCCCTCTGGCGTAAAAACAGTACGAGTATCCTTTGCCCCACCCAAATCGCCAAGGACCACAGCCGGTCCGCCACTCGTATCCTCAAGAAGCTCACGGAGGCCTTGATTGAGAAATGAAAAACACACAATATCGCGGGACCCTTTCCGTTCAGAAAGATTGCTTCTTAGCTTGGGAAATGATGATTTTGTATTTTAAGGTTGTGTATGTTCCACTTTAAAATACAACCTAAAGCCGGATTGTTTTTTGCATCTCGGTGCGATTTTTGCGTAAGCTATTTTCCAGATTCTTGTCTGGGCGAGATAGTGTCTTTTGTTTTAGACGATCAAATTTATCTTAAAGACATTAACAATAATATATTGTATATGTCTTGCACGTCTTCATTTTTAGATAATATTCTGTCGTTTTGTTTTTTCTTAAAGTGTCCGGTTTTCAAAAAAATAAATTCTAACATTGTGTTGAAAAGAGTTTTTTTTAAAGGAGATATAAATTCCGGGAACCTTGTAATAAAAAACAGCAATTCTAGTGGCGTATCGGGGGAGATGTTTTTCTATGAGCCCGGAGTGCAAAGTCTTGAAATTTTTTATTCAGGGATTTATGTGGATTATGTTGTTGCTATTAGTTCGTTCTTGTTTTTAAGAAGATATTTGACCAGAGGATAGCCAGGTGTTACCGTCGCCATTGAACCAGTACACGTCCGTTCAGTCCGTTGGGTCCCCCCCCGGGAGGGGGGAGGTCAGCCCACACATTTCGACATCAACAGCTAAAAGGAGTCTCCCCATCAAAATCATCATCAAGCGCAAAATGTGTGGGCTGATAATGCTCCAAAGGCCGGGCCGCTGATTTAAGTTTGAAATGAGGGCTCCGGTTGGTCCACAATCACGTTGAACCTCTAACAAAGGAGCATGATCATGAAGTCAACCGAAGCGCTGAATCAAGTATGTGCGGGAATCGACCTGCACTCAAGCAATGTTTTCATCGTGATTCTCGATGAAACGGGAAAACGCGTTTTCAGCAAACGCCTTCCCAACAACCTCGACAAAATCCTGGAGGCCTTGAAGGGCTTTGAGGCTTTGAAACATGTTGCGGTTGAATCCACCTACAACTGGTACTGGCTCGTGGATGGCTTGTCCGAGCATGGCTATCAGGTGCATTTGGCCAATCCCGCCCAGCTCAAGGAATCCGCCGCTCCCAAATACACCGATGACGCCCATGATGCCGAACACCTGGCCGATCTTTTGCAAAACGGGAAGCTTCCCGAGGGCTACATCTATCCCAAGGAGATCCGACCGGTGCGCGATGTCCTCCGCAGACGCCTGATGCTCGTCCGCCAACGCACTCAGACGATCCTCAGTCTGCAGGCGATGTATGCCCGCAGCACTGGAAAAATGATTTCCGGAGCCAAGCTGAAGAAGTGGACACTGCAGGATGTCCGCGCGCACTTCTCCCAGAAGGCGGACCAATTCAGCGGGGGCGAACTGCTCGCCACAATCCAGAGCCTGGACAAGCGGGTCAAGCGGATGGACGACTATGTCCGGGACTTCGCCAAACAATTCCCCGACTATGAGCGGATCCTGACCGTACCGGGCATCGGATTGGCATTGAGTCTGACCATCCTGCTGGAAAGCGGTCCCGTCGAACGATTCGCCAACCCCGGCTGCTACGCCTCCTACTGCCGGGCGGTCCCGAGCCGGCGGAAGAGCAACGAAAAATTCAAGGGGGAAAACAACCGCAAGAACGGGAACAAATTTCTCGGATGGGCCTACGTCGAAGCGGCCCAATTCGCGCAACAACACCACCCCCGCATTCAGAGCTGGTTCGAGCGCAAGCTGCGCAGAACCTGCCGGAATGTGGCGCTGAAATCCCTTGCCGCCAAGTTGAGCAAGGCGACGTTCATCCTGTTGCGCGACCAAAGCGATTTCAACGAGCAACTTCTGTTCGGCTGACATGCGGCGTCTCCCGGAAACCAGTAACGGGTTGGGTCAAACCACCGGGCTGATTGGACCCGGGGGACGCCGCGCTTTCGTAACGCTTGCTCAAGGATGTCGATTTGCCCCCGGCGTGAACCACTCACGGGTTGGAATCCCTTTTGAGGGAGAATCCACGCGGCTGAACCTCACACATGGAAGCGTACCGGGTACACAGTATTTTCTGGTCTCGCGAATGCGGGATGGGGTGTCGGGAAGCAGGCGCGGTCCGCGTCTGTCCGACATCGAAAACCATACGGGTGACTGAATCAAATCATTTGGGGAAGAACTCCAGGCGAAAAGCTCCCGCGCAAGCACAACGCAGCCCGGCCAAACAGGAGAACCTTGTTTTT
The DNA here is from genome assembly GCA_964497855.1 of uncultured Verrucomicrobiota bacterium. Taxonomy (GTDB): domain Bacteria; phylum Verrucomicrobiota; class Kiritimatiellia; order SS1-B-03-39; family UBA6053; genus CAYLNG01. The sequence goes on from CAZCFM010000047.1 coordinate 25,924, forward strand.
TTCGGGTCCGGGGGGAATTTGTGTATTGACCTCCTGCCTTTGATGGGTGACCCTTTCCCCCAGACCAACCCCGACGGCTCCGAAATCACCACCGTCCGCTACCTCGACGGACGCACCAAGCTCGTCACCGGCTCCGGCACCGTCTCCCAAAGCTACACCTACGGCATCAACCCCGATGGCTCCCAGTGGACCCGCACCGCCAGCGGCCCCAACGGCGAAGCCTGGCAAAAAT
>CAZCFM010000048.1:0-25623 GCA_964497855.1 uncultured Verrucomicrobiota bacterium
TCGAAACTCGCGGCAAAATTGTCGATGTTTGCGGTGCCGCTGATGGCGGCGTGGTTGCCGAGGAGTGCGGCTTCCGGCTGACCATTCGGATTGGTCCATGCGGCGAAGAGGGGACTGCCGGAGTCGCCGACCTCCAGTTGAAGCGCCGTACGGGGAAAGGTCAATTGATGGGTGACTCCACTGATGGAAACGCTGGTGACGCTGGTGGATCCAAGGCGCGTGCTGCTGGCGCCGTCGGGTCCGCGGCCATAGACCAAGAGAGGAAGACCACTGTAGGCACTTGTTGTGTTGGCTGTCGATGTGGCGTGCAGGTCGAGTATGGCCGTGCGGCGGGGAAGGGCGGAACTGGGAAAGGGCAGGGTTAGGGTGCCCAGTTGCAGATCGCCGACCGTTTCCTCCGGTACAACAAATCCCAAATTCGTGTCTTCGGTTTTCCATTGCGTGGCCGTGTGCAGGGTGCCGTCCGCGCCGAAGACACGAACACTGCCCGCACCGCCGAAGTGCCTAGCGGTCAGGTAGTGGGAAGGACTGACAAACCCAAAGCTTTTCGTGGCCGCAGTGGAGGCCCATCCCACATGTTCCCAGGTCCTGTCGTTGCCAACAAAGGATGAGGAGGCATTTCGGATCGGAGTATTGGGGTAACCCGATGCGTAAACGTTGTGCAGCTCAGGATCATAACTCGTGAGGGTCATGGCCATAAGAAAAGAGGGGGCCCAAAAGCTCAGAAATTGAATCCAGCGGCGAAACATAGATACATCCTACACGAAAACGCATCATTTGTCCAAAGCATGAATTTCCTCCTGCTCGTGTGTTGACATCTCCTGAATCTAAAATATAACTTCTTCCCTTCATTTGACACCCATGGCGTGGTGGCAGAGCGGTCTAATGCGCGGGATTGCAAATCCCGTTTTACCGTCGGTTCGAATCCGACCCACGCCTCCATTTTTCGCGTCACCGAACCCGTTGGAGTTTTTTTATGATGGTCCCTGAAGATCTCAAATACACCGAGAGTCACGAGTGGGTTCGTCTGTCGGGATCACGTGCCCGGGTGGGCATTACGGAATTTGCCCAAAGCCAGTTGGCCGACTTGACGTTTGTGGATCTCCCTGCGGTGGGTTCCACTGTTCGTGCCGGACAGGAGATTGCCGTCGTCGAATCCGTTAAAGCGGCCTCGGACGTGTACAGTCCGGTCAGTGGCAAGGTCGTTGCCGTGAACGAAAACCTTCCCTCCGATCCCGGCCACATCAACACCGATCCCTTCGGCGATGGCTGGATGTTCGAGGTGGAACTCTCCACTCCCGCCGAAATCGACGCGATGTTGGATGCGGCGGCCTACCGCGCCCTTCTGCCTGCGGAATGACCCCGGCCCGCTTTGTGCTTTTCCCGCAGCCGCTGCCCTACGCAGCGGCTGCGGCGCTTCAGGATCGCCTTGTGGCCCGTCGCATTGCCGACGACATCCCGGACACCCTGTTGTTGCTCCAACATCCGCCCGTCATCACGCTCGGACGCCGCGGCCGTCGCGAACACCTGCTGGCGGACGAGGAACGTCTGCGCAACGCCGGTGTGGAGATGCACCTTTCGTCCCGGGGCGGCGATGTGACCTTTCACGGGCCGGGGCAGTGGGTGTTGTACCCCATTTTGAAGCTGGGGCCGCGTGAAATGGGCACTCACGGGTATCTTCATGCCTTGGAGGACATCGCCCTCGGCACGGCGTCCGCGTTTGGCATTGACGCCTTCCGCAAAGAGGGCAAAGCCGGGGCCTGGTGCACGCAGGGCAAATTCGCGGCCACAGGGTTCAAGTTCACCCGCTGGGTCACGCAACACGGACTGAGTCTCAACGTCTGTCCGGACCTCCGCTTTTTCGATCTGATTGTCGGCTGCGGGCTGGTGGGCGAACGGGTCAGTTCCTTTGCGGAGGTCCTTGGCGACCGCTGTCCATCGATGGAGGCGGTCTCAACGGAGCTGCAACGACAGTCTGCACGGGTGCTGGATCGCGCCTTCACCGTGTGGCCCCCGGAGCGTCTGGACGAAGGACCCCGCCGCGCCTAGCCCTGGAGGATGTCCTTTTCCTTGGCGGAAAGCGCCTTGTCGATGCTGGTCACGTAGGTGTCGGTCAGTTTCTGAATTTCTTCGAGGGCGGCATCGCGCTGGTCTTCGGTGATCCCACCGGCCTTTTCGATGGCTTTGGCGGCTTCGTTGGCCTCACGGCGCACGTTGCGGATGGCGACACGTTGTTCTTCCGCGTTGCGTCCGGCGATTTTAATCATTTCCTTGCGGCGCTGTTCGCTGGGTTCCGGCACGGGGATGCGGATCACGCGACCGTCATTCATGGGGGTGACCCCGATGTTGGCGGCGAGAATGGCCTTGTTGATTTCCGGGAGGATGGAAGGGTCAAACGGTGAAATCACCAGCAGGCGGGGCTCGGGAATGGAGATGTTGCCGAGTTGTTTTAGGCGGGTGGGGGCCCCGTAATAATCCACGGTGATTTTGTCCACCATCTGCGGATTGGCCTTGCCCGTGTTGAGGCCGGTGAATTGCTCGAGGAGAAATTCAACGGCTTTCTGCATTTTTTCCTCGGTCTCGAGGGTGATCATGTCCAGTTCGTCCATGGCGGGTCTCCGTGCGGATGGTTATTCGTGGATGCGGGTGCCCACATTCTCGCCGGCGACCACGCGTTGCAGTTCATTGGGGTTGAAGAAATTGAAGACCACGATGGGGATGTGGTTTTCCTGACAGAGCGAAAAGGCGGCGGTGTCCATGACTTTAAGGCGTTTGGAGATGGCTTCCTGATAGGTCAGGGTGTCGTAGCGTTTCGCGTCGGCGAACTCGTGGGGATCCTTGTCGTAGATGCCGTCGACTTTGGTGCCTTTCAGCAGGCAGTCGGCCTGAATTTCGGAGGCGCGCAGGGCCGCCGCGCTGTCGGTGGTGAAAAAGGGATTGCCGGTGCCGGCCGCAAACAGAACCACCCGCCCCTTGGCAAGGTGGCGGGTGGCACGGCGGACGATGAAGGGTTCCGCAACGCGGGGCATGGTGATCGCGGTCATGACGCGCGTCTCCACCCCGATTTGCTCGAGAATGGCTTGGAGGGCCAGGGAATTGATCACCGTGGCCAACATGCCCATGTAATCGCCCTGGGAGCGGTTGATGCCTCGTTTTTCGCCAGCCATGCCACGGTAGATGTTGCCGCCGCCGACCACCATGGCGATTTCAATGCCACTTTCCTGCACGGCTTTGATTTGGGTTGCGACACTCTGAATGACGGTGGCGTCCAGATTGTGGCCATTTTTAGAGTTCTGCAGCGTTTCACCGCTGAGTTTGAGGAGAATACGACGATAGCGGGGAGGGGTGGGAGTCATAAGGTCCTGTCATAGACGGAAGAGTGCGGGGTGCGCAAACCAAAACGAAATGAACTTCGAAGCAGAATGGTTGAGGTCAGAGGTGGCGGATGTGGTCCATCCAGAGGTCTTCGAGTTCCTGGGGATCGAGGCCCAGTGCGCGGGCGAGCAGGATATCGCGGGGGGTCTCCACCAATTCGCGGAGATTGGAGCTTTGTTGCAGGCGCCGGAGGTAGTCGAAGAACCCGGGGCGGAAACGGGGCTGCATGCAAAGGTGCACCAGGCTCCAGGAGAGGGTGTAGGCCTCGTGCGGGGCGACGCCGGGCAAAGCCGTCTGAAACTGATCGGGTTGACGGATGTTCAACAATGTGGCCAGGCGCGGGACGCGGTCCTCTTTGTCCATTTTCAAGAGGGAGGCGAGGTGATTCAGGGGGACGTCTCCCGGGGGATCGGGCTCGAAATACACGGCCAGCCCTTCAATTTCCCAGGCGTTTTCGGCATGAACCCAGGAATGCACGCCGTGGGTGTAGCTCAAGTGGTGAACGGCCTCGTGCCGAAGCGTGGCAACGGTCTCGCGTTCGCCCTGTTTGCGCAGTTGTTCCTCAACCGAAACCTGCATATTCCGGATGTTTTTCCGTTCTTCCGGTGTGCGGGCCCGCAAAAACATCTGCTCGATATCCACGCGCACCTCTTCGCGCATTTGCTGGCTTTGGGCGGATGAACTTTGGTTGAAAATCACCATGCGGTCCTCCAGCGGGGAGTAATATCCCGAACTGTTGCTCAGGCTGGGGGCGTAGGTGATCTGATGGGCGCGGTACTGATCCTCGCGGGAGAAAAAGAGCACTTGCAGGCGCTGTTCGGATTTGGGGAAACGCAGCAGACTTCCAAACAGGTCCATGTACTGCCGGTGCAGATTCTCCAGTTCGCGCACAGAGGCCGCCACCTGGTAGTAGGGCGCATCGGTGAGCACGGTATAATGCCCAAACCACGTGAGTTGGAAGTCGGGGTACTCCATCTGGAAGCGGATATCGCGCCAGGTGACTTCGGGAATGGGCACGCGCCAGGGGCTGATGTCCTCGATCGTGGCCTTTGGGATATCCGTTTCGATTCGACCCTGTCCTCCGAAGCTTTCGCGGAACAAAAGGCTCTGTTCGGTTTCCGAGAGAATCCGGCCGAGGGATTCGCCGCCATTCCGCAAGAGAAGTCGGTGGGTGGGCCAGGATTCGCGAAGACCTTTTTCAAGTTTGCGTTTCCACACCAGTTCTTCGTCGGTTAGCTCCTCTTCCGTTTTGTCGATCTGGCGGTGGTTGTGGAGATTGGGCCATTTCATCACGCGGGACAACGTTCGTCCGGGCGGGGTGCTCAGGAATTGGTAAAAACGCGGGTCATAGGCGCGGTTCCACAACACCAGTTGCACCGCAGCGCCCGTCAACAGCAGCAGCACAACCAGGCGCATCCAAAACAGGAGGCGACGGAGGGTCCGTGGAATCTGGAGAGAGAAGCGGCGGAAAGACATACCACGAAGCATCCTCCAAAAACCGGAAGAATTCAACCCCTGTGTTCTTCGATGTTTTCTTTCCTCGCAAAATGAATAAGGAAACGCCGATGTTTTGGACTCCCCTTCTTGAAATGCCTCTGGACGCCTGGATCTCTCTGGGTGTGGTCGTCATGGTTTTGCTCGCTCTTGTCCTGACCCCGATCCCGGCGGATATGGTGTCTATCAGCGGACTGGGGGCTCTGATGCTCCTGGGCGTATTGGAGCCGGACCAGGCGCTGGCGGGCTTCGGGTCCCAAGGCCTGGTGACCGTGGGAGCCCTCTACGTTGTGGTGGCCGGCTTGCAGGAGACCGGCGGTCTGCGCTGGATTTCGCGGAAAATGCTGGGAACTCCGAGTGGACAGCGGCGCAATCTGTTCCGGTTGATGGCCCCCGTCGGGGCCATCAGCTCCGTGCTCAACAACACGCCGGTCGTTGCGCTCTTTATCCCGGTCGTTCTCGAGTGGTGCCGCAAACACGATCTCAAACCCTCCCGCTTCCTGATTCCGCTCAGCTACGCCTCCATTCTTGGCGGGATTTGCACGCTCATCGGCACCAGCACCAACCTCGTCGTCAACAGCCTCTACATCGCCCACAGCGGGGGGGCGGGATTGGGAATGTTCGACATCACCCTCCTTGGTTTGCCTTGCGCAGTGGCGGGAATGATGTTTATGGTCTTTTTTGGCAAAAACCTCCTTCCCGACCGCGAAGAACCCCGCCAAACCTTCCGGAATCCCCGCGAATTCTCTCTCGAATTGGTCGTGACAAGCGATGGCAATCTTGTCGGCAAAACCCCAGCCGAATGCGGGCTTCTGGATGTGCCAGGGGCCTTTATGGTGGAGCGGATCCGCGGCGGCGAGATCACGTCCCCTGCGCCGGTCGGGGATGCGCTTTTGGAAGGGGATCATCTGGTGTACGCCGGTCAGTTGGAATCGATTCAAGGCCTGGTGCGGATGAATGGATTGCGCCTGGCCGCCGACCCGCTTTTTTCGCCGGCCAACCGTCCCGAAGACCGCCGACTGGTGGAGGCTGTCGTGTCCGATACCTGCCCGCTGGTGGGCAAAACGCTGCGGGAAGGACGTTTCCGTCAGCTCTACAATGCCGTGGTGATTGCCATGTCCCGCAATGGGGTTCGTTTGCGCGGCAGCCTTCTGGATATCCCCCTGCGAACCGGCGATGTGTTGCTGATCGAATCGCACGCGGGCTTTATTCCGCGGCAGCATGAAAGTGGCGACTTTTTCCTGCTGCACGCCCTGCAGGAGGACTTGCAGCCGAAACCCAGTGCCCGCGCTCCGCTGGCCTTTGCGATCCTGACCCTGATGGTTCTTTTGGCGGCGTTTAACCTGCTTTCGATGCTCAAAGCCTCCATGCTCGCCGCCGGCATCATGCTGGCGACCGGCTGCTGCGGTGCCGCCAGTGCGCGACGCCGGATTGAATGGAACGTACTCATGGTCATCGGGGCCGCCCTGGGCATGGGCGTGGCCCTGGACCGTTCCGGCGCGGCACATGCCGTGGCCGAAGTGCTGATGGGTTTTGCCGGCGGGAACCCCTGGGTTGCCCTAACGCTGGTTTATGTGTGTACGGTGATGTTTACCGAAGTCATCACCAACAACGCCGCCGTGGCACTGGTGTTTCCGATTGCCATGGACGCGGCCCAGCAACTCGGTGTCAACCCGCTGCCCTTTGTGTTTATTGTCATGATAGGGGGCTCGGCCAGTTTTGCCACGCCTATCGGTTACCAGACCAATCTGATGGTGTACGGCGCGGGAGGATACCGTTTCAGTGACTATCTTCGCGTAGGCCTCCCGCTGGGGGCGGTGGTGGGAACCATCGCCGTCCTGCTCGCCCCTCTGATCTGGCCTTTTTAAGCCAGCTCTTCGGCGAGGTAGGCTTTCTCCAGCGCGAGAATGGCGTCCCGGTCCCGCTTCCCCACGGGTTTTGGGGAGGAGCCTGCGTAGATCGTCCAGGGTTCGAGATCCTTGCGCACGACGGCCCCGGCGCCCACGGCGACGCCTTCGCCGATGGTCACACCCGGAAAAACCACCACGTCCGTGCCCAGCACGGCATGGCGGCAGATGCGGACCACGCCGCGTTGGACGTTTGTGTAGATGGCGGGAACGGTGGGGTTGGTCATCCAGGGGCCGTTGAAGTCGTCGCTGCCCGTGATGATGCGGCATCCGGCGCTGAGTCCGCTGAAGTCTTCCATGATGAGTTCGCCACCGCCGATGATGCTGCAAAAGGAGGCAATATGCACGTTGCGTCCAATCCGGCAGCCCTGTCCAATGTAGAGAAACACAAAATCATCAATTTGGCTGTGTGCGCCGACAGCGAAGCGCTCCCGCGCACCGGCAATTTTGGCCGAGTCGTAAACGATGGCACTGGGGTGGATCATGCGGGTTGCTGGGTTTTGTACCATTCAACAAAGCGGCGGAGGCCGGTTTCGATTGGGGTGCTGGGCTGATAGTGGAGCTTGCGTTGCGCTTTGGCGATGTCGGCGTAGGTCTGGTAGACGTCGCCGGGCTGCATGGGGAGCATGGTTTTGCGTGGGGTAATGCCGAGGGCCTCGCCGAGCACGTCAATGAAGTGTCCGAGGCTTTCGCACTGGTGGTTGCCGAGGTTGAAGATTTCGAAGGGCTCCAGTCCTTCGGCAAAGAGCGCGGCCTGCACGCCCTGGATGATGTCGTCAATGTAGGTGAAATCGCGGAGCATGTCGCCGTGGTTGAACACGGGGATGGCCTCGCCCTTGAGCATGGCTTTGGTGAAGAGCCAGTAGGCCATGTCGGGGCGTCCCCAGGGGCCGTAGACGGTGAAAAAGCGGAGCCCGATGCTCTGGAAGCCGTAGAGGTGGCTGTAGCTGTGGGCCATCAGTTCGTTGGCTTTTTTGGTCGCGGCGTAGAGGCTGATGGGGCGGTCGACGGGGTCGTCTTCCGAGAAAGGAACTTTGGTGTTGCCGCCGTAGACGCTGGAGCTGCTGGCGTAAACGAGGCGGGGGACCTTGTGGTGCCGGCAGAATTCGAGCACGCGGAGGAAGCCTTCGAGGTTGGATTTGCCGTAGGCGAGGGGGTTTTCGAGGGAGTAGCGGACCCCGGCCTGGGCGGCCAGATTGCAGACGAGGTCGGGGCGATGTTCCTGTCCGATGCGACCGAGCAGGCCTTCGTCGCAGAGGTCCCCTCGTATGCCCGTGTAGTGCGGATGGGCGACGAGCTGTGCATGACGGGCTTCTTTGAGCGAAACGTCATAATAGCTGTTGAAATTGTCCAGTCCGATCACACGATGTCCGTCGGCCAGCAGGCGTTGGGAGAGGTGGTAGCCGATAAAACCGGCGGCGCCGGTGACAAGAATCGTTTTCATGTGGCGGGATCAACAGGGACAGGAATGGAGGTCATGTGGTTTTTTCGTAGCAGAAATCGAAGCGATTGGGAAGTCCATCGATGTTTCATCCTTTTGTCTTTTCATTTTGGTTGGATTTGGGAAGAAGCGGGGGATGCACTCTTTTGTTTCCCCTCTTTCCTGGTCCTTTCCCCTTCCTCGGCCCCACACGGGCGTCCCCCTTGGCAACGGCACCCTCGGCGTTCTGCTCTGGGGCACGGGCAATCGCCTGTGTCTGACGATCAGCCGCGCGGGGTTTTGGGACCGCCGCGGCGGCAATCCCTTTCTGAGCAAAGCCAATTTCAAGCAGGTGCGCGCTCTGTTGGAGGCGGGAGATGAGGCGGGTTTGATGACCCTTTTTGGTCGAGACCTGCATCATGGGAGTTCGGGAAGGCCCCATCAGATCGGCGGGGGACGTTTGGAAATTGAATTTGAAAAAAGCTGGGTGCTGGAGCAGGGAACGCTGGATTTGTCCTGCGGCCTGCTGCGGGTGACTCTGCGCAAAGGGACCCATGTTTCGGCCCTGACCCTGCGGGTTGCGGTGGATGCGGAATGCGGCTGGATGGTTTTGCCGCCGGGAGTGGAGGTCGAGTCGATCCGTTTGCGCCCAAGCTGGGAGTGGGTGGGAACGGAACTCGAAAAATCGGGGTGTGTGCCGCCGAAGACCTGGCAGCAGAAGTCGGAGTCGGGCTTTGTGCAGGAATTGCCAGAGGATGAGCCGCTCGCGATCGTCCTTCAGCGCAGCGGGTCACGGCTGTCCTGGGGCACGGCCCTCGGTGCCGACGCGGAATCAACGGCCCGCGCCGCCGCCGCGCTGCCTGTCCAGGACCTGGCCGATCGTGCGGATGCCTGGTGGGCAGCCTACTGGAAACATGTCCCCGTCATCCGTCTTCCGGACGCGGCCCTGCAGGAAATGCTGGATTTCGGACTCTACATGCAGGCTTGCTGCACTCCACCGCATGGCGTTCCCTGCGCACTTCAGGGCCCCTTCATGGAGGAAACCCGCCTTCCGCCCTGGAGCAATGACTACCATTTCAACATCAACCTCCAGATGATTTACACTCCCGCCATGGCCACCAATCGGCTGGAGCATTTTGCCCCGCTCTGGAAACTCCTGGAACGCTGGGCCCCGCATCTGCGCGCCTCCGGCGAGGCCTTTTTTGGCGAACCGGGCGCATGGATGCTGCCCCACGCGGTCGACGACCGCTGCCAGGTGGTGGGTTCGTTCTGGACGGGTTCGATCGACCACGCCTGCACCGCCTGGATGGGTCTGCTCTGCTGGGATGTCTGCCGCTACGGACGCGATGAGGATTTGCTTCGACGCCTGGCCTGGCCGCTGCTGCGCGGGGCTTTCGCCGGTTATTGGGCGATGGCCGAGGACGACGGCAAGGGCGGGTTGCGACTGCCTGTGTCCGTCAGCCCCGAATACAAAGGTTCGCGCATGGATGCCTGGGGCGTCAACGCCTCCTTCCAACTCGCCGCCTGTCATGCCGTTGTCCGCGCTCTCCGTCACGCGGCGGACTGGCTGGGGGAAACGATCGACCCCCGCTGGCGCGAGATGTCCGAAAAACTTCCGCCCTATGCGTCGGAAAACCTGCCTGTCAGTGCGGAATATCCCGAGCATCGCGCCGAACGCATCCTTCTCTGGCAGGGGCAGGATCTGGACGCCTCGCACCGGCACCATTCGCACCTCGGATCCATCACTCCCTTCAAAACGCTTGATCCGCAGGACCCGGCCAATGCGGCCCTCCTGCGCCACAGCCTCCGCGCCTGGCAGTACCGTGGGGCGGGTGCCTGGAGCGGATGGTGCGTGCCCTGGGCCGCTTCGATTCACGCCCATTGCCGCGAACCCGATGCCGCTGTCTTTTGGCTCGACTATTGGCGCAGGCTCTACACCAACGAAGGACGCGCCTCCCTGCACGACGCCGCTTTCCCCGGCGTTTCCAATCTGGACGGCAGCAGCGCCTACTGGAACGACACGGCTGAAATCATGCAGCTCGACGGGCGTTTCGGCGCGATCACCGCCATTTTCGACCTCCTGGTCCAGGAAGTCGACGGTCTCATCCGCGTGCTGCCGCGCCTTCCACGCGCATGGAAAGATATGTCCTTCCGCGGCCTGCTCGTCCCCGGAGGTTTTCTGCTGGATGCGGAGGTTTCCGCTGCCCGCTTGACTCACCTCCGCGTTCACAGCCAACACGGCGGACCTCTGCGTCTGGAACTGCCCGGCGGACGCCGCGTCGACACCGCCACCCGCCCCGGACAGATCCTTGAATTTGCCATCGAACCCTAATCCCCGCACCCGGAAAAATCCCATGCCCTCCAAAAACAAAGCTACGTATCCGGAAGACATCCTGCGCTTGGCCGAAGCCACTCACTACAACCCCTACGGCGTGCTGGGGCTTCAATCGACTCCCTCCGCTGGCTTTGTTGTGCGCACGTTTCAGCCCCATGCACGAGGGGTGGCCCTGCTGACTTCCACATCGTCTCTCCCCATGAAATCCGTGCATCCACACGGGATTTATGAGGTGACCCTCGATCAGGCCCCCGAATCCTACACCCTGGAGATCGACGACCGCGAGATGGGCCGCGTTGTCCGCCACGACCCGTATGCACCCGCCTCCCGCGTTGGAATTCCGGACACGGACCTCTATCTCTTCGGCGAAGGAACACACTTCCGCACCTACGACCACATGGGCGCGCACCGCATCGTGCTCAACGGCGTCTCCGGCGTCCGTTTCGCCGTCTGGGCTCCGAACGCCGAACGCGTCAGTGTCATCGGCGATTTCAACCGCTGGGACGGTCGCACCCATCCCATGCAGACCCTCGGGGCCTCCGGAATCTGGGTGCTGTTTGTTCCCGGCTTGGATCTCGGCGACCTCTACAAATTTGAAATCCGCGGCAAAGGCGGTTTCCTCGCCCACAAATCCGATCCCTATGCCTTCTCCGGCGAATTGCGCCCGCGCACCGCCTCGCGCGTCTGGGACGTGCATGCCTACGCCTGGAAGGACCAGCCCTGGATGGACCGGCGCCGCAGCCAGGCCGAACCGCTCAATGCACCCATTTCCGTCTACGAATGTCATCTCGGATCCTGGAAACGCGTCACCGATGAAGGCGAGAGTTTCCTCACCTATCACGAGCTGGCCAACGATCTGCTGCCCTATGTCAAGGGCCTCGGGTTCACGCACATTGAGCTGATGCCCATCACCGAGCACCCCTACGACGGCTCCTGGGGATATCAGACCCTCGGTTATTTCGCCGCCACTTCCCGCTTCGGCACGCCGGACGACTTCAAATACTTTGTCGACCGCTGCCACCAGGAAGGCGTCGGCGTCATCCTCGACTGGGTGCCCGCGCATTTCCCCAAAGACCCCCACGGACTGGCCTATTTCGACGGCTCGCACCTTTACGAACACGCCGATCCCCGCAAGGGCGAACACATGGACTGGGGCACGCTGATCTTCAACTTCGACCGCAATGAGGTTCGCACCTTCCTGCTCTCTTCCGCCGTGTTCTGGGCCGATGTGTTTCACATCGACGGCATCCGCGTGGACGCCGTTGCCAGTATGCTCTATCTTGACTACAGCCGCAAAGCCGGCGAGTGGGTGCCCAACGCCTTTGGCGGCCGCGAAAACCTCGGAGCGGTTTCGTTCCTCAAGCACTTCAACGAGATTGTCCACCGCGAATGCCCCGGCATCCTGACCTTTGCCGAAGAATCCACCGCCTGGCCCATGGTCAGTCGTCCGGTGTACCTCGGCGGTCTCGGCTTCGGACTCAAGTGGAACATGGGCTGGATGAACGACACGCTCAAGTACATCGAAAAAGAGGCGATCCACCGCAAATATCACCACGGTGAAATCACGTTTTCGCTGATTTACGCCTTCAACGAGAACTTCATCTTGCCCTTTTCGCACGATGAAGTGGTGCATGGCAAACGCTCGATGCTCGACAAGATGCCCGGCGACTTCTGGCAGAAGTTCGCGAACCTCCGCCTGCTCTACGCCTACATGTGGACCCACCCCGGCAAAAAACTGCTCTTCATGGGCTGCGAGTTTGGACAGTGGAGCGAGTGGGACAGCGGCAACCAGCTCCAGTGGCATCTCACCCAGTACGAGCCGCACTTCAAACTGCGCAACCTCGTCCGCGATTTGAACCGTCTGCACCGCGAGATTCCGGCCCTCCACGAACTCGACTTCAGCGGTGAAGGCTTCGAGTGGATCGACCTGCACGACAGCGAACAGAGCATCCTCTGTTATCTGCGCAAAGGCAAACACCCGGAAGACGTCGTCGTCGTGGCGGCCAACTTCACCCCCATCGTCCGCGAAAACTACCGCATGGGCGTTCCGCGCGCCGGGTACTACCGTGAAATCCTCAACACCGACGCCGGCGAATACGGCGGCGGCAACATCGGCAACGCCGGCGGGGTCAACAGCGAACCCACACCCTGGATGGGCCGCCCGCACTCCATTCCGATCACCCTCCCGCCGCTGGCGGTGGTGGTGTTTCAGGTGGGGTGAGGGGCATGGAAGAACATGGACAGACATGGACCAACATGGACGGACTTGGACTTGCAAGAAATGACTTGCCTGTGGTAATGGGTAACTATGCAAAAAGACAGTATGGATGTGCTGCTGCCCAAGTCTGGCGGTTACCGCAACACCAAGACCTTTCAGATGTCACGGCTTCTGTATGACATCACCCTCCGCTTCTGTGATCTCTATGTGCCCCTCACCTCGCGCACCCACGATCAGATGGTGCAGGCCGCCCGTTCCGGAGTCCAGAATCTCGCGGAGGGCAGCGCGGCCTCCGGCACCTCCAAAAAGATGGAGATGAAACTCACCGGAGTCGCGTGGGCCTCGCTGGGGGAACTCGAACTTGATTTCGAGGACTACCTTCGCCACTGGGGTCTTCCCCAGTGGATGCCTGAGCACCCGATTCTGGCACGTTTCAAGCAAAACCGATATCACAGCCTGGAAGACTTCAGAAAGTGGATCGCCACGGAAATGCAACGTCCCGAGGCCCTCTCCGTGGGTCCATGTCCGTCCACTTCTGTCCATGTCCGACCATGTCCCCCGCGCCTCGACGGCAGCCCGACCCGCCCCGACGCATACGCAGCAAACGGCGCCCTTTCCCTCTTAAACCTTGACCGCTACTGGATTCTTCGTCAACTGGGTGCCCAGGGCGAAGCCTTCCTCCGGGAAGGCGGTTTCACCGAACGCCTCTACAAACTTCGCACCCAGGGCCGCAAACGGCAGTGGGAATGAGAATATTTTTTGATTGATTCTGGAATCCAAAAATGGTTCTTTGGGAATATGAAAACGACTATTGACATTTCAGATCAGGTAATGGAGCAGGCCTTGCTTTATACCGCCGCCAAAACAAAAAAAGATGCAGTCCGGATTGCTGTGGAGGATTACAATCGTCGGCAGCGCTTGAAGCGTCTTGCTGGTCAGTTGGGCTCTTTTGATGGCTTTCTTTCCCCCGAGGAATTGAAGAAACAGCGTGAAATGGACTGCCCGATATGACCTTGATTGATAGCTCCAGTTGGATTCACGCCTTGCGGAAAACGGGCAATGAAGAAGTTCGGAAACGGGTGTTTCAACTCATTGTGGATGGGGATGCCGCATGGTGTGATGTCGTCCGTTTGGAGCTCCGACAAGGTGCCGTACATCCCAAGGAGCATGTCTTTCTCAGGGAACTTGAGGCCGACCTGCCTTCCATGCCCATGACCCCTACGGTCTGGGATGCAGCCTGTGACCTTGCAGTCGCCCTCCGCCATGCGGGTCAAACAGTTCCTCTAACCGATGTCATGATTTTTGCATGTGCCAAGACCCACGGCCTTGACTTGGAACACCAAGATAAACACTTTCTCACCCTCTCCGCCGTTCAAAGATAACGTCCCCACTCCCCAATCCCAAATTCCTCCCCAACCCCTTGCCCGTCCGGGACGTACGGGGCTACATTCCCCACTCCGCACTCCGCACTTCTTCCCCCTCCCATGATTTCCCCCACTCCCTTTGATTTTTCACCCGACGACCCGGAGATTGCGGACGCCCCCGCGTATCCGGACATGACGGAGCGGGTCGAGGCGGTGCTGGGCGAGGGCGGGTCCATGGCGCAGGTGTTCCAGGCCTCGGGCAAGGGCTACGAACACCGTCCGCAACAACTCGACATGGCCCGCGCCATCGCCCGACGTGTCCACGAGGGCGGTCACCTGGTCGTGGAGGCCGGTACCGGCGTGGGCAAATCCTTCGCCTACCTCGTGCCGACGCTGCTTGCCGCCCTCGAAGCCGGGCAAAAAGTCGTCATCAGCACGCACACCATCTCCCTGCAGGAACAATTGCTGCACCAGGATGTCCCCCGACTTTCCAAGTGCCTGGGACGCGAAATCCGCGCCGTGTTGGTCAAAGGACGCAGCAATTATCTCTGCAAACGACGTCTCGCCCTGGCCCGTCGCATGGGCGGCGATCTCTACCGTCCCGAGGAACGCATGTGGCTGGACCGCCTCGCCGCCTGGGCCACGCAAACCGAGGACGGATCCCTGCAATCCCTGGCCGAAGCGCCCCCGGCCGACGTCTGGGCGCAGGTTTGCGCGGAGGAGGGCACCTGCTCGTATCCCGCCCAGCGCGACCACAAAGATTGTTTTCTCACCCGAGCCCGCGCCAAAATGCAGGAGGCGGATCTCCTCATCGTCAATCACGCCCTCTTTTTCGCTGACCTCGCCATGCGCACCGGGGGCAGCGGACTTCTACCCGAATTCGACATCGCCGTCCTCGACGAGGCCCACCACATGGAGGAATCCGCCGGACAGGCCCTCGGGTTGCGTCTGACCGCCTGGAGCTTTCTACGCTGGGTGCGCAGTCTCTACCATCCCGAAAACCGCAAGGGCCTGCTCAGTCTGATCGGACAATCCGGTCTTGCCCAGGACGTGGGCAAAGTGCAGTACCACACCGAAATGCTGTTCGATCAGTTGAGGACCTGGATGTTTGAGCGGGCACAGGGAGGGAGCGCTCTGCGCCTGCGCGAGCGGCTCGACATCGAGACAGCGCTGCCCGGCCTTCTCCAGCGCCTTTCCGTGGGCTTGCAGGAGCTTGAAAAAGAGGTGGAACCTCCAGAAGTCCGGCTCGAAATCGCGGTGGCCCGCCGCAAAGCGGGGGAACTGGCTTCCGCGCTGACCGGATTCCTCGAACAGCGCGAAGAAGGCCACGTCTACTGGATCGAAGAGGAGGGCAGTGCCTCCAAACCCCGCCTCGTGCTCAATGGAGCCCCAGTCGACGTGGGTCCTGTGCTCAAAGAGCTGCTCTTCGACCGACTCCACTGCGTCATTCTCACCAGCGCCACCCTCGCCGTGGCCGGGAAACTGGCCTATTTCCGCCAGAGGGTGGGGGCCCTCGATGCCGAAGAACTCGAAGTGGGCAGCCCCTTTGATTTCGCCCGCCAAATGCGGGTGATTCTGCCGGAGGATGTGCCCGAACCCAACCAGCCCGGCTACGAGGACGCCCTCGCCCGCGAAATCAACATCTACGTGCGCAAAACCAACGGCGGGGCTTTTGTGTTGTTCACCTCCGCCAAAACGATGAAAGAGGTTCTGCGCCTTGTGGAACCGGAATTGCAGCGCGACGGATTTGCCGTGTGGGTGCAGGGTAGGGGAGCCTCCCGGCATCAGCTCCTCGACGTCTTCAAAACCACCCCCCACAGCGTTCTGTTCGGTCTCAACAGCTTCTGGACCGGAGTCGACGTCCCCGGCGACGCCCTGCGCAACGTCATCATCACCAAACTCCCCTTCGCCGTCCCCGACCATCCCCTCGTGGAGGCGCGCATGGAGCTGATCGAAAAAAGCGGCGGAAACTCCTTCAAAGACTACTCCCTGCCCGAGGCCGTCCTCCGCTTCAAACAAGGTGTGGGACGCCTCATCCGCAGCCACCACGACAGCGGCATCATCGTCGTGCTCGACAGCCGCCTCCGCACCCGATGGTACCGCCACTGGTTCAAAAAAGCCCTCCCCGAGTGCCCCTGGGAAACCTGAGGAGTCACCCCACGGGAGCGCCGATCTCCGCATCGGCGGGGCAGGGGGGAGATGAAATTCCACTTTCCGGTGAAATTTGCATTGACCAACCCGCCTCTCGTCTGAAATAAACAACCGCACACTGTTTAACCCTTAGGAGTCCCGGATGAACCGTCCTTATCTGTCTATTTTCGTGGTCGCTGGCCTTGCTGCCATTACAACCCTCACCGGCTGCGATTGGTCCAGCGGATCGCAAGAGAATTTCAATACCGCAAACCAATCCGCCCTCACCAATGTGTCTGGATTTTACAAGGGTCTTTTGGGAGGAGGACGTGCGGTGGCCACCACCAGCAATGGATCGATTCTATCCTTGAACATCCAGCAATCCGGGAACCGTGTTGAGATTCTGGACAACCAGGGGTCGAACTACGTGGGTTCTGTCGGTTCTCCCGTACTAACCGCCTTGCCTAGGGCAGATATTCCCGCCGGTGCCGTTGTGTCCACCTACCAGATTTCCTTTGCGGGCAAGGACGGCGTGTCCGCCCGTGACATTGAGTTCACCGGAACCATCACCTTGGTGGCTGTCACGGACATCAGGGGCAATCAAAGCAGCACCGATCGCGACAGAGTCAACGGAACTGAGCAGGAAACCGTCGAGGTAGTCAATGAGTCTTCCGGGGTTGCTCCGAACGATCAGACCCGCACGACCACGACAACCACGACCAACAATGACACAACCACGAGCAACTCTGGTTCCAGCACCGAGTACTCCCTCACCGATGCCTCCACGCAGCTCCGCCTCCGCGGCACCTGGGTGGAAGTGGGCGGCAAGGTGTCCTCTGTGGATGCGCTGGCGGCCGGCATTCAGGGCAACTTCACGGCTCCTGCGGCCCC
Source organism: uncultured Verrucomicrobiota bacterium (assembly GCA_964497855.1). Taxonomy (GTDB): domain Bacteria; phylum Verrucomicrobiota; class Kiritimatiellia; order SS1-B-03-39; family UBA6053; genus CAYLNG01. The sequence continues at coordinate 17,135 of CAZCFM010000048.1, forward strand.
CTGATCTGACGTCCAGAGTCAGTTCTTCCAACGCCCCGGTTTTCCGGGGCGTTTGTTTTGGGTGTTGCGGAAGATGTTTCCCGTCCGGGACGTCCGGGACTACGCGGTTCAACTTTCAACCCGCAACCTTCCAACCTTCAACCTCTTCGCGCGCTCTGGCGCAGGGCGCAGTCCATCAAAACGAGGGCGGCCATGGTTTCGACAATCGGCACTGCGCGGTTGACGACAAAGGGATCGTGGCGTCCCTTGGCTTCCAACACGCTGTCGTTGCCCTGGAAGTCCGCCGTTTTCTGCGCCTTGCTGATGGTGGCGGGGGGCTTAAAGGCCACACGGAAGGTGATGGACTCGCCGTTGCTGATGCCCCCCTGGATCCCGCCGCTGTAATTGCTGAGCGTTCCCAGTCGGTCGCCCTTTTTGACAAAAGGATCGTTGTGGGCGGAACCCGTCATGCGCGCCCCGGCGAATCCGGAACCAATCTCAAACCCTTTGGTGGCCGGAATGGACAACATGGCGTGGGCCAGAAGGGCTTCCAGTTTGTCAAACACCGGTTCGCCCCATCCGACCGGACAGTTGCGGACCACACAGGACAACACGCCGCCAATGGAATCTCCTTCCTCCCGCAGCGCCGTGACTCGTTCGATCATGCGCTCCGCCACAGCGGCATCCGGACAGCGGATGATGTTCGCGTCCACCTGTTGGCGTGAAATCAGCTCCGGGTCGACGTTCGCGGTCTCCAGTTCGCCGCAGGCGGAGACCCAGGCGACGATTTCTACGCCATACTCCACTCGCAGCCACTTTTCGGCAATGGCCCCGGCGGCGACGCGTCCGATCGTTTCGCGGGCGCTGCTGCGTCCGCCCCCGCTGGAGGCGCGCAGTCCGTATTTCATTTGGTAGGTGTAGTCCGCGTGGGAAGGGCGGGGAATATCGGCCATTTCGCCGTAGTCCTTGGGCCGCTGATCCTCGTTGGGCACAAACAACCCAATCGGAGTGCCGAGGGTCAAGCCGTTTTCGACGCCCGAGAGAATGCGGACGAGATCTTTTTCGTCCCGTGGCGTGTTCACCTTGCTTTGGCCGGGGCGGCGGCGGCTGAGCTGCGCCTGAATGTCGGCCTCGCTGAGGGCAAGGCGCGGCGGGCAGCCGTCAACAATCGCGCCAACCCCCGCGCAATGGGATTCGCCGAAGGTGCTGACACGGTAGAGAGTTCCAAAAGTGCTTCCTGACATGCCGTCACCTTACCCGCAAACAAACATCCTGCAATGGCAAAAACCGACGAACGATGATGTTGCCAGTCTCCACAGAATGGCATAAGGCAGTCCCATGCCCGATTCATCGTCACCCTCCCCACAGTTTCTGATCCATGACACCCTGACGGACGCCCTGCAGCCGGTGGTGCCGGCCGACGGCAAGCGCCTTGGATTTTATTGCTGCGGTCCCACCGTCTACGCCGCCGCCCACATCGGGAATTTCCGCACCTTCGTGGTGCAGGACGTGTTTCGCCGCGTGGCCGAACTTTCCGGCGTTCCCACCCTGCACGTCCGCAACATCACCAACGTTGACGACAAAACCATTCGCGTCTCGCAGGAACAGGGCAAAACCCTCACGGAATTCACGACCTATTGGACCGAGAAATTTCACCGCGACTGCGCGGCTCTGAATCTGCTGACCCCTCACGTCGAACCCGGCGCCGTCGAACATATTGCCGAACAGATTGCCCTGACCGCTGCCCTCATCGAAAAAGGCCACGCCTACCGAAGCGAGGACGGTTCGGTGTATTTCCGTGTGGACAGTTTCGCCGACTACGGACGCCTCTCCCGCGTCAAAGAACGCGAACTCAGCACCACCACCGCGCAGGCCGACGACGAATACGACCGCGATTCGCTCGCCGACTTCGCCCTGTGGAAAGCCGCCAAGCCCGAGGACGGCGCGAATGTCTGGGACAGCCCCTGGGGTCCCGGACGCCCTGGCTGGCATCTCGAATGCTCCGCCATGAGCATGAAATACCTCGGGCCTTCTTTTGACGTGCATTCCGGCGGCATCGACCTGACCTTCCCGCATCACGAAAACGAAATTGCCCAAAGCGAGGCCTGCACCGGGAAGACCTTCGCCCGCCTGTGGTTCCACGTGGTGCATCTGATGGTCAACGGCCACAAAATGAGCAAAAGTCTTGGGAACATGTACACCCTGGACGACCTGAGCGCTCGCGGCTTCCAGCCCGAGGAGGTCCGCTACGCATTGATCGCCGGGCATTACCGCAAACACCTGAACTTCAGTTTCGAGACGCTTGAGGCCGCCCGTCCCAACCTGCAACGTTTGGCGCGTCTGCGCAAAGCCCTCGCCGTAACCGAAACGTCGTTTGAAGACCTCTGCGCTGCAGGCTGCGGGAATCTCGGTCATTTTGCGCCGGCCTTCGAGGCCCTGCTGGACAACCTCAACGTCCCCAAGGCTCTGGGCGAACTCTTCCGCGCCGCCGGCGAACTCGAAAAGCATCCCGCCTCCGCCACCGCCGCCGACGCACATGGATTGGCTGTCCTGCTCGCGGCCCTCGGTCTCCGTGCGCAGGAAGCCGCGCCGGACGAAATCCCCGCCGACATCCGCGCCCTGGCCGACGAACGCCTGCAAGCCCGCGCGAACAAGGACTGGGCCGCGTCGGACCGCCTCCGCGACCAACTCTCCGCCCTCGGGTGGACGGTCAAGGACGCCAAGGGCAGCTACGAACTCAGCAAATCTGCATCTTGATCCTGTCCCATGAAGGATATCCTCTTTGACATCGCACGCATGGCACCTCTGCAACCCGGTTGCGTGGAGGGTCAACAGCTTATTCTCTTTCCGAACCTGCACAGCAGCGCCGGGGAAATCGCGCGTCGTTTGCAGCACGACTTCGGCATCCGCGCCGGGGATCGCGTTGTCATCCTCGCGGAACGGCAATGGCGCTGGATTCCGCTGTTGTTTGCGCTGATCCGCCTCGGGGCCATCGCCGTCCCGCTGAATCTACGCCTTCCGCCCCGGGTCCTGCGCGAACGCATCCGTCACTGTGATCCGAAGCTGACGGTTTGTGACGCCTCGTTTTCAGATGTATCCGAAGGCCTCCCGCAGCTCATCCTGGGTGACCTTGGCCGCATCAGCGTTCATCAGAGCCTTCAACCCCAGGTCGAGGTGGACCTGGACGCCCCGGTCACGCTCCTCTACAGCTCGGGTAGCAGTGGGAACGCCCGCGCGGTCCTGCACAGCTACGGAAATCACTTTTTTTCCGCGCAGGGGGCGCAACGTCATTTTCCACTCCGCGTGGGCGACCGATGGCTGCTCTCGCTGCCGCTCTACCATGTGGGCGGATTGGCCATCCTCTTCCGCTGCATCCTTGCCGGCGCGGCGGTGGTGATTCCCGAGGCTGGTGTCGAGATTGCCGACGTCATTCGAAGCGCCCGGATCACGCATCTCTCCCTGGTTCCGACCCAGCTCAAACGACTGCTCCGCCATCCCGAAGCAGCGGCATTGGCCCGCCAGCTCAGATGCGTTCTGCTGGGCGGCGCGGCGATTCCCCGGGAGCTTGTGGCCGAAGCCCGAGCCCTTGGTTTCCGGGTTTTCGCCAGCTACGGCATGACCGAGACCGCATCGTTGGTCACCGCCGTCCTGCCGGGGGCTTTGGAATCCGTGGCGCGTTCCAGCGAAGGATCCTGTCTGCAACACCGCGAGCTGCGGGTGGCGGAGGATGGCGAGATTTGGGTGCGAGGACCCGTGCTGGCTTTGGGCCGCTGGGACGCGGGCACGGTCGTTCCCCTTACCGGTGAGGAGGGCTGGTTTGCCACGGGTGACTTGGGGCGCATGGAGAAGGGACATCTGGTGGTGAGTGGACGCAAAGACTCGATGTTTATTTCCGGCGGAGAAAACATCCAGCCGGAGGAAATCGAGCGGGCGCTGTTGGAGGTCACCGCCGCTGAATCTGTGTTGGTTACCCCCGTTCCCGATGCGGAATACGGCCATCGTCCCTGCGCCTGGCTCGATCTGCCCGAAGCTCAGTGGCAGGTGGACCTGTGGATGCCCAGGCTGCGCGAGCGACTGCCGGGGTACATGCTGCCGGTGCAGTGGCGGGAACTCCCGCCGCAAAACGGACTCAAACTCTGCCGGGTTGGAATGTCGAGAACTGAAAATGGGCATGGACAGTCCGGGGGCTTTTGCATAAAGGAAGCTCCCTGAGGAGACCCCTGTCGATGCTAAAAAAAGTCCTTACCGGTAAAATTCATCAAGCCCGCATCACCCAGTGCAATCTGGATTATGTCGGGTCGATCACCATCGATGAGGACTTGTTGCGGGCGACAGGCATGATGGCCAATGAGTTTGTGCTGATTTCCGATTTGGACAACGGGGCCCGTTTCGAAACCTATGTGATCAAGGGAAAGGCGGGGTCCGGAATGATCGGAGTCAATGGCGCCGCCGCCCATTTGGTCAACAAAGGCGATCGGATTATTATTTTCGCGCAGGGGTTTCTGGATGCGCGCGATCTTCCGCAACACCACTCCCAGGTGGTGATTTGTGACGCTGAAAACAAAATCGCCCAGCGGATGGAGTATCCCAGCTCGCTGGACGCATCGTTGGATCCGATTCCGACGGTTGTGCTGTAAGGTCAGCCTTCGCTGACGGTCACTTTGATCATTTTGTCGCCCTGGGCGATGCTGTCGACCACCTTCTGTCCGCTGCGGACGCGGCCGAAAACACTGTGTTTGCCGTCGAGCCAGGGGCAGGGGACGTGGGTGATGAAGAACTGGGAGCCGTTGGTGTTGGGGCCGGCATTGGCCATGGAGAGAATGCCGGGACCGTCGTGTTTGAGGCTGGGATGAAACTCGTCCTCAAACTTGTAGCCGGGGCCGCCCGTGCCGCGGCCCTGGGGGCAACCGGTCTGGATCATAAAGTCTTTGATGACGCGGTGAAAGACCAGGCCGTCGTAAAAGCCCTTGGCGGAGAGGGTTTCGAAGTTTTGGACCGTTTTGGGAACTTTGTCGTTGTAGAGATCAAGGACAATGGTTCCTTTGGACGTTTCGATGGTGCAGGTTTTCATGGGGCTCCGATCAGGTGCGGGGTTGAAGGATTTCGAGGGTCACAGTCCGGTTGCGGACTTTGCCCTCGGGGGTGTCATTTGAAAACGGTGGGTCGATGGAACCCACCGAAAGGGTGCTCATGCGGTTTTCGGGAAAATGCTGGTTGCTGTTGAGGAAGCGGGCGACCGCTTCGGCGCGCTGCTGTCCGAGTTGTTCGTTGCTGCTGTAGCTTCCGCCGGGACGAACCGCATCGTTATCGGTATGGCCGATGATGGCAAGTCTTACGTTGGGGGAATACTCGCGCAGGCGTTGGGCCACGCGGGCCAGACGGCTTTCCTGTGCGGGGTCAATGGTGGTGAGCCGGCTGAAGACCGGGGCCTGAAACACAATGCGGGGGGCCTCCGCGACGATGCGAACTTCCACGCCGTCGATGCCCGCAAAAACGCCGCGCCAGGTTTCGAGCGAGCTGCGATTCGAGGCGGAGGGTGTGGGTTGGGCCCCAGGACGGGGCGTTTCAATGGCACGCGCGGTCGGGGTGGGGCGGGGTTCCGTTCCGCTGTTCTTTTTCCATCCACGGAACAGCTCCAGTCCTCCCCACAGAACAATCAGGAGCACCGCGGCAACGCTGAGAATTTGACGGTACGGCACTTCGGGAGGCGGGCGATTCAGTTCCTCTTCCAGAAGGCCACTCAGACGTGCGCCGGGCTTGAAACTGTTGGTGCCGGGGCTGGGGGAAATGCGACGGCGTTCGCCGAGGAGGTTGCTGGCGCTGTACAGGCCTTCCAGCGCCGCATCTTCGACACGATACACACGCACGGGCACTTCGGTCAGGCCGGCTTCCCGCGCCGCCATCCAGCGTTTGTGCCCGGCAACCACTTCGTAGCCATCGCCTGCCGGACGCACGATCAGGGGCTGTAAAACACCATAGGTGCGCAGGGATTCGACCAGAGCGCTGGAGACTGGAGCAGAGGCGGGGGCATGGGGGGCGGCGCGGAGCTGGGACACGGATACCAGCAGGAGGCGTTCGCGGGCGGGGGAAGTTTCGGATGTGGAGTCCAGTTCTGTCATGCGTATACCCTGCGGTCTTCCTGGGAGAGATCAATCGAAATGTGCAACAACTTCCATGGCCTAGCCCATGATCTGTTTCATCGCGGAGGCGGTGTCCGACACAAGGTCGAATTTTGCACTGCGCAGGGATTTGTGTATGGCGACTGGAGACTTCCCGAGTTTGGCCGCAACCTGTTTTTGCAAGCCGAAGGTCTTGACGGAAATGGGGCAGTTGTATTTTTCATATTGCAAGGTGCGCAGCTGCTCAATGACCTCCGCTTCCACCTTGGTCAGTGACGAGAGCAGGTCAACGTAGAGCGTGGCGAGGGCGTTGAGGGCCAGGTCAATCCGGGGGCCGAAGCCTTGAAAACGCAGACAGGGTTGACCTTTCGGACTATCTTTGAGCACACTGGCCACGGATTCGCTCAACGCTCCGCCTGGGAGCACGCGAACAGATTCAGACCCATTCAGGGTCAGCATGTCGTGACCGAAAAATAACTGACAGGGTTGATTGCGGAAATGGACGAGCATATCGAGCGCCAGAAAGGGGAAGGCTTCTGAATGATAGGGTTTCACCGCCGAAAAGCGTGTGTGGTTCCCAACGGGTTCCAAGGGTTGGCTTAAAAATGAGGCGTATCGTTTATGTATCAAATCCAGAAAGGCGTCGAAGGCTTTGACGTGTTTCGGTGAATCCAAGGTGAGGAGTGCAAGTATCATGGCGGTTACCCAGTTCGGTTCCTGATTGTTCGCCTTTAATTTGCAAAACAGAAAGAAAATTTTGGGTAAAAAGCTAAATCTTCCAATAAGGACTACAAATTCGTCTTTTCTGTTACGGATTTGTAATTTGACTCAAACTGCGATCCAGAACCTCGGCGGCACGGGAACCTTCTAAACACGTGTTGCCTGAAAGGCCGTAGAGCAGAAGAATATCCAAACGTCCCTGTTGGCGGCCTTGGCGTAATAAGTCTTCGGCGGAAAGGGCATAACGTCCGGCCCTCCGGTGCAAGGTGAAATGAAATCCGTCCATTCCGTCGAGAGCCCGGTAGACGACTTCAGAGCAAACCAGTCGGTCGCTGCGGGTGAAGTCGAACTCGAAATCGTAGAGTTTACCTTCGTGGGCGAGGGACCGTTCGACGATGCTGCGCCGGGCGGAATCAGAGCTGTAGCGCGGTCGCAGGAGAAGGAAGGCATCCACCTTCAACGTTTCGCGCAGGGCTCGAAAACGCACGCCGTCTTTTTTGGCTTCGAGAATGCAAATGGGCGAACGACATCGCGCAGCCCGTTCGGGTTCACAGTGGACACTCAGGGCCTCGCGCTGATCGGCATGACCAATGATCCATGCGGCGTGGGGCCAGAATCCTGGCAGGAACAGGTTGCTCAACGCATCGTCGTGACGGGTGATGAGAATATCGCCTGGCTGCAGCATCTGGGCTACCTGATGGCGGACCCGGCGGTTCACCCGTTTGCGGTGGAAGGGGTTTCGCATATCGGCAATCACACGGCCCGAGGTTTCGAAAATGCCCCACATGACTTTGCGGTATTCTCGGGCCGGTTTGTCGCGGATACGCTGCAGACGGTGGCGCGCGATGTCTTCGGCATGACGTAGAAACTGCTGCTCGATGAAGGGAGATTCGGCGTCGAGGAGCGCTAAAAGGGGGGCGACGACAGGGTCATTCCTGAGTCCGGAAATATCGTGGGCATGCGTCTCGGCAAAGTGAGCTGCGCGCAGGAAACGCAGGAGAGTTGAAGGCCGCAAGGCCGAGGACTGAATGAGATCCAGCATGTTGGCCGGAATACCCACAAGGGGATCCGGTTGATTGAGAAGCTTTCGCACCTGTGGCTGGTCGTGAAACGCGCGGATGACGTAGCGGGCACTGCGCATCAGCATGCACGCGGCAAGCCATGCCGTGACAAACGCGGGCAGGGAAGGGGGACGGAAGGGCTTCCAAAGCCGGGGGCTCAGGCGTTGCAGAGAACCAAGGGTTTGGAGGAGGGCCGCCCGTACATGGAGATAGCGCGCAAACAAACGTTGGATTTCTTCCGCCTCGCTGGGCCGAAACCAGCCGCGTGCAAGTCCGGGGGCGAGCTCTTCGCGCAAGGCATCCACCTCGGCAGCTTTTGGCAAAGCTAGAGCCGCAGCCAGTAGCGTGTCGCGGGCGCGGACGATGATCGCTTCGATGGATTCAGCGGGGGGCGAATACATGCCTGCGCATATGACAGAGGACAATCAACTCGTCAACAAATAATTATTACAACAGCTGCAATATTAAATTTTTCTTGACATCACCTATGGTTCCAGGCAGGCTGCGGTCATGAACACAAAAACCATTGATGGCGTTTCGGTGATTCCTTCGGTCTGGGCGGGGGCGTTTGAGGAGCGCAAACGGGGGCTTCGCATTCTGCCGAAGTCGG
>CAZCFM010000049.1:0-23827 GCA_964497855.1 uncultured Verrucomicrobiota bacterium
CGAAGGACTGCAGTGGGGAGATGTCGTAGGGATCCTTGGAAATCAGTTCGCGGAGCTTTTCCATGTCCACCGGAGCGGGTGTTTCGGCCGCGGCGGGTAAAAACAGGGCGCAGAATAGAAAAAGGCGTATCCAGTTCATGCAGTCATACTACGACCCAAACCCACCGTGGCGAGCAATTATATCTGCCTTTTATTACAAAAAAAACACAACGGTGTTGAAAAACCACTATTGCAACAGTTGCAATATAAATTTTAACAGTTCCTCGTTGTTTGCTGTTGACGCAAAACAGCCAGACAGCTAGATTATTTGCATGAAAACTCTTGGCATTTTTGAAGTCAAAAACAAACTTTCCGAAGTATGCGAGACGGTCTCGTCAAGTGGGGAGGCGCTGGTGGTGACCCGGCATGGGAAACCCCTGGTGCGAATTGTTCCCTGCACGGTCGCGGAGCCGGAACAGTCGGTCTGGGGAAGTGTGGCCGAATCCCGGGCGAAATACGGTCCGCTTACCGAAGAGCTTGAGTTGCCGAAGCGCGAGCTGTCCTCGCGGCGGGGAGATCCGTTGTCGTGAACACCGTGACGCACCTGTTGGACACGTCCGTGTATTCCCAGCGCTTGAAACCTGAAGCGCATCCAGAAGTAGTACGGCGTTGGTCCGCACTGGGAGATCATCGTCTGGGAATTTCCGCAATTTGCGAGGCGGAAGTGCTGTACGGTTTGCAGAAACGGGACAGCGCGCGCCTGTGGCAGGAATATCGTTTCGCCCTGGAAAACAGGTTGACCCTGTTTGCCGTGGATCTGGGTGTGGCCCAACGTTTCGCGTCCTTGAAAGCTCAAACGGAGCGTCTTGGGAGACCCCGTGCTGATTTTGATTTGTTGATCGCCGCCACAGCGCTCCGCCACAACCTGATTTTGGCCACAGGAAATGTGCGGCACTTTGCCGACCTGCCAGGACTGCGGATGGAGGATTGGTTTGAGACCTAGTTCCACAAGGGACTTCGGTCGCGCCGTACTCGCGTGAATATTGCATCTGATGCAATAATGTGCTCTCTACTTTCGGTATGGGCTTGACCGCAACGCGATGAATTGAAAGGAAGAGGGGCCTGTCAAAACCCGGAGACCCCCATGAACCTGCGATCTGGCCTGTTTGCCTATGTGTTTTTCAGCCTGCCCCTCCTGGCGCAACCTGCCGCGGTTCCGCCGCCTGCCGCCGAGGAGCCGCTGGTTACCCGACGCTATATTCTGGAGCGTCCGCCGGTGTTCGGCGACAGGCCGGCCGGGCTTTGGGGTTCGGGAGGCGGAGGTGGCGGTGCCCCCTTTGCCGGGGAGCCGTTTGGCGGGCCGGAATCCGCGACCGAGTCGAGTCTGCCCTGGGCCAAACGCATGGCTACCCCGGATACGATGCGGGCCTATTTCGCCCGTCACTTGGACCTCAGTTTCCCCGAAGGCAGCTGGATCACCTACAAGGAGGCGAGCAATTATTTGACCATGCACAACACCGAAAAAAACCATGCCTGGCTGCGTTTCGCGTTGATCCAGGCGCAGGCGCTTCCGTCGCAGGTGGCGATCACGGGACGCCTGGTGGCGTTCGACACCGCAGAACTGGAGAAACTGGACCGGGAATCCACGACCCCCCTGGATGACGCCGCACTGCTGTCGTTGTGGCGCAAGGGACGCGGGGAAACCCTGGGGGTGCAACACTTCAAAACCATCAATGGCGTCAATGCGATCATCGAGTCCGTGGACGAGGTCATCTACCCCACGGAAATCGACACCATGGTCACGAACAATGTCGCGAGGCTGGTTTTCGGTGGTTTCGAAACGCGCGAGGAGGGGTTGATCCTGAACGTCACTCCCGTCGTCTCGGCTGGCGCGCAGGTCATCAATTTGGTGCTCCTTCCCGAGAAATCGACGCTGATTGGCAGCAACCCGCAGGTTCCCGCAGACAGCGCCGCAGTGACGCCGACCTTCCAGTCCTTCAACATCACCACCTCGATGATTGTGCGCAACGGACACACGCTGGTGGCGGGGCAAAGCCTGTCCCGCGATGGAAAACGACGGCTGGTGTTTTTTATCACTGCCATGCTCTGCGATCCGGAAGGCGGCATCATCGTGGCGCCGGAGGAATAAGGATTCCGACGTTCGGAAACGAGGCGTGGATGCTTTTCCGAACATCGGAAGTTCAGGATTTTCCTTTGCTGTGTCTCCTTGTTTTGTTACGGAATCGCGCACTAACTTGGAGACCCGTTTATGTCCACAACTGATGATCCTTTTCTGACCCAACGCATTCGTGACCTTGCCGACTCCCCCATGCAGCGCAAGCTGCGCAAACTGGCGCCGATGCCCGTGGGCGCGGTGTTCCTGCCCTGGCCGGGCATGACAGAAGAAACTGGCCGCGCGGAACTTCGCCGCATGCGCGAAACTGGTTTCACCTGTCTCAAGCAGACCATGCCGCTGCTCCCGGAATGGCCGGTGGACCGCATCCTGAATATGGCCCTCGATGAAGGCGTGTATCCGTTCTGGTACGCGGAGGGCGGCTGGGAAGACATCACGCCCGAGCTGTTGAAGCGCCTGGGACTCAATCCCGCGATGGACATCGACTCGGCGATGGAACACCCGGTCATGATCGAGCATCAACGCGGGGTGATCCGCAAACAGATTGCAGCATTTTCGAAGTCGGCAAAACCGAAACCCGATCCGGATGCGCCCAAGAGCCGTGAAACCACGCCGGGAGTGGTGGGTGACATCCGCGGGCAGGACATCCATCCCGATGCGTTGCCGGTGTTCATCGAATGGCTCCAAGCGCAGTACGGCGATCTGGAGACGCTGAAAAAGGCGTGGAATGTTGAGCACGTCGGACTGGAGGGCGGTCTCCACACCTGGAAAACCTGGGAGGATGTGTTGCGCGGAGTGGAATCCGAGGTGAGCGCCCGCGACTACCGCAACACGCGCGACCGCCTGCGGTTCCGGGCGGACACCTATATTCGCGACTACATCGACGCGGCGGTGGATCGCACGCACGCGATCGATCCGAATGTGCCCGTTCGTGCGGGCGGCGAAATGGGGCTGTTCCTGCCCTTTGCATCGCGCGGGACCGACATGGAGGGCATCGCCCATTCCATGATCCGCGGCGGCAGTTTTTATCCGTCCATCCACCTCACCTGGCACTTCGAGGAGGTGCGTTTCGAGGTTGCGCGCCCCGTGTACATGCAGGCGGCGATCACCACGGACTGGGGTCGCGGGATCTGGAACGCGACCTGGGAAAGCTCCGGCGGTCCGAGCTGGTTTTCCGGCGGCAAATCGCCGTTTGTTCCCTGGGCGGCGGACCGCACGCCCGGACACACCTGTCACGAGGGCATACAGTCGATCCTTATGCTGAGTTGGCTGGCGGCGGGGTATCGCGGTTTTGGGTTGTGGACCTGGAATGGACGCACGGCGGGTTGGGAGTCGGGCGAATTTATGCTGCTTGACCGCAACAACGAACTCACGCCGCGCGCGCTGCTCGCCGGGTCCATTGGCCGCGCCGCGCGCAAATACCGCCGCGAACTGTGGAACGCCGACAAACAGCCGCAGGTGGGCGTGCTGCAGGACTGGGAGAACGAGGCGATGTGGGCGGCGATGGCGGTGGTCGGGCGCGAACACTACAAATCCGAACCCATCCGCGCGCGCATCGGGGCCTCCCGTGCGCTGATCAACGGCAACATTCCCTGGGAACACGTCACCGCTCGCCAGCTCGCCAACGGACTTGGTCCGCGATATGCCTGCATCTACGTGCCGGCCTTTATTTGCCTCAGCACCCAGCTCCGCAAGGACCTGATTGCCTACGCCGAACAGGGCGGACGCGTGGTGATGGATCTGCCCTCGGCCTATCTCGACGAATACGGACGCGTGTTGCCCACCGGCACCGGTTCGGACTTCGAGAAACTCTTCGGCGTCAAACTTCGCGAATACGCCTACTCCCGCGAAAACAACACCGTTTTCACCCTGCGCGGACAGGACCTCTCGGGCTTCACAGCCTGGATCGAGCCGACCAAGGCCCGCGTGCTCGAAACCTACGCCGATCGTCCCTGGGCGGCCATCACCGAGAACCGCATCGGCAAAGGCTCCGCCGTCTTGCTGGGCTGCGAGGCCTCCCTTGGCTGTCACCTGCCCGGCAATGAGTTCCTGGAAAAACTCATCCGCGAATTCAGCGTGGTCCGTCCGCCGGAGCTGTCCTGCGAGGGTGCCATCGCCTACCAGCTCGTCGCGCCCACGGCCCGGCACGTCTTTCTCGTCAATGACCGTCTGCACGCGGTGGACGCGCGCCTGAGCCTCACAACGCCGCCGCCGAAACAGGTCATCGACGCCGTGACGGGCGAAGTCATCGACAGCCTGGAACAGGTTGTGGTTCCCCCCGAAAGCGCGCGTTGGCTGCGTCTGGAGACCTGAGGATGCCTGGAACGGAAGCGCAGCGTTCGGCCCGGGCCTGGCTCTGGCCCTTGGTCATCATGGTGACGGTGTTCCTCTGCTCTGGACAGTCGACGCTGGCCTCGCCGGATTTTGGGTTTTCGCTCGACAAAATCGCGCATTTCGCCGTCTTTGGGGCCCTCGCCACCGCCTGGCTCCGCCTGCCGTTCTGCCAGCGACGTCCCTGGTTGGCTTTCCTGCTCGCCGCGCTCTACGGAGCCGCCGACGAGTTCCGCCAGTCCTTCACTCCCGGACGCAGTGTGGAGTTTGATGACTTTCTCGCAGATGCCCTTGGTGCGTTGACCGCCGTGCTGCTGTATCAAAAATGGCCTTTTTGGCGGCGCGTATTGGAAACGCCTCTGTTGGGACGGCACCCCAACGTAGACAAGCCCAAGAGTTCGCTTACAGACGCCTCTCTTTAATACGGAGAGGGAAAGTGTGACCGCGCCAGAGGAGATCTTTCCACTCCTGCTTGTCTGGATGAGGGATGAGGAGTTTCTGGCCGTTCCAGGTCCATTCACCCGCATCACTGCGCAGGAGGGCAGCGTCCCAGGCATCAGTGCCGGCACTGCTCTTAATCCAGCCTCCCTTTGCGTCGACCACCCAGAGATCGCCGCTGTCGCCAATCTCCCAGCAGCGTGTTCCGTAGAGTGTCGAGTCCTCGGCCGCCCAGGCTGCGGCGGGCTCTTCCAAACGGAGGGCGAGCGACTCCCCCAGAGATCGGTCGACCCGTTCGCACTCTGCCGTTAGAAATTCGTAACGGGGATCTGCCGGGTGCCAGAGGGGAGGACCCAGTTGCGGGGACATGGATGCGGGGGCGGGTCCGCCGGACTCCAGGGCGGTCCACCAGATTCGGGCGCATAGCAGGAGTTCGGCGGCGGCGTCCTCCGCGAACCAAGAGGCCTGAACCTTTGAGCTGGGCACTTCGCGGCGATTCCAGCCCTGCAGCACAGAGGCCGGTCCCCTCTCGCGGCAGGCCCATTCCTGTGGAGTTGCCGGGATCGAGAGGGAGGAAAAAGGCAAAACCCTCCAGGTCCCGTAGTGTCCGGTCAGCAAAAACCCGTAAAAGGGCGGATCGTTGTTGTGGGTGGCGGGCCACAGGCGGATTTGCCCTTCTGCCGGGGCTGGTTGCTCGGAAAACGTCAACGAGGGCACCCAGCGTTCTGGCGGGGATTCGTCCTCCGTGAGAATGCGGTTCAGTCTGTATTCCTCCATCCATGCGCGCAGTTTTTGTTCGTGTTCCGTCATCTTCATATACGACCTCCATGGACCGGGAAGCCGACAGGAACTGTGTTTTCCAAAAAAATATTCATAAACGTGTCCCTAAAGTTTCGAGGATATCGAGGACGACCCGCGCGCCGAGTTCGGGGCTGATGCCGGGGAAATCCTTTTGTACGGCATGGGCCAGAGTTTCGAAGAGGGCACGCTGGTGGGCGTAGAGGCTGGATTTTCCCACGGCGTGCTCGCGGAGGGCCTGCGGATCGTAGAGTTCGCGACCGGAGCGCCGGATGAGCAGCACTTTTCGTTGCAGGGGATGGAGCTGGTGAATCCAGATGGGCAGATGACGGTGGATCCACTGATCCACTTCCGGGGTGAGGTCTTCGGCAGCGGGCGGGGCGGCCAGGAGGGAGACGAGGGGTTCGGCGGCACCGGGGGGCGGCTGGTCGAGAGGCATATCCCGCAGGCCTTTGCGCTCGCGCCGCAGCCACTCGCGCACGACCATGCGCAGCAGGAGGGCAACGCCGCTCTGAACGCTGTCGAGGTCGCCAGTGCCCCGTTCGAGCAACCAGTGTTTGTACATTTTCCCTTCGGCCCGCTGGTGCAACTGGCAGTGGGTTTCGAAGAGATGGGCGCAGTCGGCGGGCGGCGGGGCCTGGACGGCCGTGGAGGACAGTCCCTGGTGATCACAGTACCGGCGTACAGCCTGGCAGAAGCGCCGCGCCACGGAATGGGTCAAACACGCGCGGTCCTCGTCGTTGAGTCGGGCAAACGCACAGCAGCGGCGCCATTCTTTCCAGAGATCAAGTTCCTGAAGAGCTTCCATGAGGGTCTTTTGCCCGTTTTTTGTTCAGGTGAAAAGCATCTTTTCGAGTTCATCGGCACTGCGGGCCACAGCACCCCGACGGGCATCGACGAGGGCGCGGGCGCGATTGCCGCGCGCCTTCGCCGCGGCGGGGTCGCGGAGGGCCTCGGTGAGAGCCTTTCGCAGCGCGGCTGTGTCGGCCACCTCCACCACGGCATCCTCGCCGCGCAGGTCGGCCATGACCGGACGAAAGTTGTCCATGCCGGGTCCGGTGAACACGCAGGCCCCGGCGGCGGCGGCCTCCAATGGGTTTTGACCTTCCGGGCGGAAGAGGCTTTTGCCGACGAAGACCCAGTCCGCGAGGCCGCTAAAGTGGCGCAGCTCGCCGGTGGTGTCCACCAGCAGGACTTCGCCAGGCCCGAAGGACGACCAGCGCGTCCAGGAAATTCCGGCCTTGCGCAGGGCGTCTTCGGCCTCGTGGGCGCGTTCGGCGTGCCGGGGGACAAGAACGAGCCTCAGCGCGGGGAATTCGACGCGCAGGTCCTTATAGATGGAGATGAGGGCTTCTTCCTCTCCGGGCCAGGTGGAACTGCCGAGCAGGATGGGGTCGCCATCGCGCAGAAATCCGCCCCGGAGGAGGCGTTCGCGACGGAGGGCCTCAGCGGCGGGGTCGGGGCGGGCGACATCGTACTTCACGCTGTGCAGCACGCGGACGGCGTCCGGCGGGGCGCCCAGCACGCGCATCCGGGCGGCGTCGGCCTCGCTCTGCATGCAAAAGCGGGAGACCAGGGGATAGACCCGGCGGGTGAGTGCGCGAAGGTGGCGGAGGCGCGAATACGAGCGGTCTGAGAGGCGTCCGTTGAGCAGCAGGACCGGAACTCCGTCCCGGTGGAGGCAGCGCAGGAGATTGGGCCAGATTTCGGTTTCCACGAGGACCAGTGCGCTGGGCCGGAAGAGACGCAGCATCGGGCGCAGCACGAGAGGCGAATCCACGGGAGGGTAGAGCAGGATATCGTCGGAGGAAATGGCGCTCTGGGCCATTTTCCGGGCGGTGCTCGTGTTGACGGTCAGCAAAAAACGGCAGTCCGGATGGCGCTGGCGCCATTCGTGCATAAAGGCCAGGCCCACCTGGAGTTCGCCAACGCTGACGGCGTGGACCCAGAGTCTCCGACCTTCGGAAAGGCGGGTGCGGGTATCTTCCGACAGGCGGAAGAGGCGTTCGCCGAAGCCGGAGCGATAGCCGCCGCGGCGGCGCATGCGCAACAAAAAATGCGGCAGCATCAGGAGATACGCCGCATGAAAAAAGAGGTTGTAGGTGAACCAGAACACGGGAGAGGAAGATGGTGGCGGGAGAAGGATTCGAACCTTCGAAACCGTTAGGTGTCAGATTTACAGTCTAACGAAAGGCATCGTTTTTATTGGGAAAAATGGCTGTTTTTGCATTTGGTATCACTTTATCGTTGCCTTATCGGTTTTCAAAGGGTTATATTTCGTGTCAGTGGGTGTCAGTGTGAACCCTACGCAATCAAAACCGAAACTAGGCGCAAGACATGAGCAAGGCAACAAAAAAGAGACGGGCGAAAGGCTCCGGGTCCATTGTGAAGCAATCAACGGGAACTTACGTTTTCCGCTATCGCCTCCCCGATGGAAAAACCCGGCAAGAAAGCCTATCGACAAAAAACCGCCGGGAGGCGGGCGAACGGGCGGAGGAACTGGAAAAGGCACTGGCGGCGCGGAACTCTGCTGAGGCTGTGGTTCAAATCGCGGTCAATCGGCAACTAATCGACCGGAACCCCCTTCCCCTTGCGTCGGTCTGGTCGGAATTTGAAAAGACTGGGCATCAAGCGGCACCGGGCACCCTGCGGAATTATCAAACCGCCCTCGACCGCTTCCTCGTATGGATGAAAGCGAACCGACCGAATGAACGTGACTTCTCGGCAATCGAACCGGAGACCGCGCGGGCCTATCTCGATGACCTTTGGAATTCCGGGCTTTCCCCTTCGACCTTCAATCAACACCTGACCGCCCTCGGGCTTATCGGGCGCAAGCTGGCCGCGCGTCGAAAGGGTATGGTTT
This sequence comes from uncultured Verrucomicrobiota bacterium, assembly GCA_964497855.1. Taxonomy (GTDB): domain Bacteria; phylum Verrucomicrobiota; class Kiritimatiellia; order SS1-B-03-39; family UBA6053; genus CAYLNG01. The sequence continues at coordinate 8,544 of CAZCFM010000049.1, forward strand.
CCCCTTGGCCCGAGGGGAAGGAGGCGCGGAAGGATGGGAAGCAACAGGAACGGCTTCCCCTCGACCGTGCTGCCGTCCAGCGGCTTCTGGAGGGGCTGGGGGCATGTTCGGGCACCTATGCGAAAGAAACCCCCGTGGCGGTGCTTCTGGGGCTGTTTGCGGGGCTTCGCCTTGTCGATGCGGTGCTTCTCGATTGGGCGGCGGTGGACCTGCGCGGCGGTTGGATAACATACACCCCCCGTAAGACAGAAAACACGTCGGGCGCGGTCTGCCGGGTTCCTATCCTCCCCCCTCTGGCCGTGGCCCTCGCCGCCCTCCCTCGGGACGGGGACAAGGTGCTTCCCCTGCTGGCGGAGTGCTACGGGCGCGGGCGCGGGAAGGATTATGTTTCCCGCCTTCTCGGTGGGCTGGTGGTCGATGCTGCCGGGGAGGAACGGAACGCCGGGGAAGTGCAATGTCAGCGGGTGCGGCGGGTGTTCGGGTTTCACTCGCTGCGGCATACGTTCGTCACGGAAGCGGCACGGGCGGGCGTTCCTGCGGGTCAACTCAAGGCAATGTCAGGGGACAATCTTTCAACTTTAGATCGCTTCTATGCTCGCGCGAAAACCCTTTCGGGCGTTCCTGCTGTGGAGTTTCAACCGCTTCCCCGTTTGCTGTCTTCTGGCGCGGGAGGGTCTCCCCCGGAGCGGGACGAACTGCACCGCCTCACCGATGAACTTTCCCTTTCCGACGTGCGGGAACTGCTGGCTCTTGGTCGTCGGTTGGGTGGCCGTGGGCTTCCTGCTGCGGTGGATGCCCTCGACGTGGAGGCGGAGGCATGACGGGGGCGGGGCATCCTGCGGACCTGGGGCGCGGTCGCGCGGTGGCCGTGGGCGGTGCTGTGGTTTTCTTACCGCACCCCCCGCCCCTATCGTTACAGTGGCACCCTCGCCCTCGAAAATTACCCTATATTTTTAAACTGCTATGCAAACGTATATTCTCAAAACTGCGAAAGGATGTGAACCAATGAAATCGACCTACACCCCACCGAACGAAACACGGCTTGTCTCTGAATCGCTTTTGCTGGCCCGTAAAGAGATTCGACGCTGGCGGGCATGGAAAGGCAAGGGCGCGGACGGCGGGCTTCCTGTAGGGGTGGAGGCGGGGCTTTCGGTGGCCGTTGCACTGTCTGACCTGCGGGCGGGTGCGGTTCCTGTGTCGTGGGTGGGCACGGTGGAGGCGGTCGCGGAGATTGTCGGGCGGGCGGTGGGTGCTGTGGATTCCGGCGGGGTGGTGGATGTGGAGGAACTCGACCGCGCGGCGGGGCTGTTGGATGCGTTGGAGGCGGAGGCGGTCGCGGTGGGGTCTGGTGCTATGGCTGCTGGGTCGGTCACGGTGGAAGATTGCACCCCCCGAATGATTACGGGCGCGGATGCGGGCGCGGGCGCGACGGTGGAGGCCGGGACGGTCGCCGGGAAGCGCAAGCGGCTTGCGTGGGTGGCGGAGGCCCTGCTTCTGATTACTGATGCAATCCAAGAAATGAAGGATGACGCAACGGCGGAACCTCTCACGGTGGCCGAAATCGCGCGGCGGGTGGGAGTCCATAAAGCGAACGTTGGAGCGCAACTTATTAGAAACCCAAAACTGAAATCGTGGTGGGGCGCGTATCAACAGATTTGTGATGGTCGCCGGGGCACCCCGTCCCCTCGGGAACCGGGTAGCTTTGATGACTTTTGAAAGGCGCGGGAATCGGCGAACGCAACGGGCGAACGCAACCGCGAAAGAAACCCGTCCAGCGTTTACGGGGTGAACGTGTAGCAGGAACGCAACCCGAACGATTTGAACGCAATTCCTCCGCCCTTGGTAGGTCGTGGGCAATCGGTTCCTATGGTGGGAACCCCCTCGACCGGGAGGAATTAAGAATGCACGTTCTATCTGAAAACACGGTCAACATGATCGACGGTCTGACCCGTTCACTGTCAGAAACCGGGGCAATCCCCCGGAGCGAAAGAAAGGCCCTTCTCTCTCTGATGCGGGAACACACTCCCGCCGTACAGGGGGCGCGGGCAAAGCTGGGAGATTCTCGGCGCGGTTATACGGTCGCGGATGTCTGCGCGGCTTTGTCTCTGTCACGGTCAACGGTTTTGAGGATGCTTCGGCGTGGCGAACTGCGCGGGCATTACCTCCGCCCTGGGTCGCCGAAAACCCTTCGAATCGATGCGGCTTCTATGGAGGCGGTGCTTTGCGGTGTGGAGGTGCGGACATGAAAACAATTCCCCTTGAACCGAATCCTTTCGAATCTGCACCCCCGAATGAACCGCAAAAAAAATCCGCCCCCGACGGCGAACCGGGAGCGGTGAACCTTCAAGCGGTGTCAGGTTTCGATTGTGAACATACACGCCGCCCCCTGCTGGGTCAAGACAAGGCTTTGACGGTTTGCCTATGCTATCGGGTCGGGGCAACTCTGCGCGGCTTCTGCCCTTGGTGCGGTGGCCCTCTCGCTGGGCACGGTCTCGGGGATGGCCCTCGGTGTTCAAGCTGCCGGGATTGTCGCGGAACGTACTACGTCGCCGCCGTCTCTCTGAAGCGGGTTGTCGCTGCTCGGAAGCTGGCTCGTTTCTTTCGCAAGGGGAGGGCTTCCATATGAGCGCGGACCCTCTCGACGAAATCACGGCCGGGGTGCTGTTCGACCTCGACGAAATCCGGCGGCAAGTGACATGCGCGGATGTGCTGCGTTCTCACGGTGTCGCCTATACAAGCGGTGAAATCTGCTGCCCTCTGCCGGGGCATGATGACGGCAAGCCGTCGTTCGGTCTGTTCGCTGACGGGCAGGCGTTCAAGTGTCACGGATGCGGAGCGGGCGGGGATGCGTTCGCCCTGGAGGAACTGCTTTCGGGTCGTCCATTTCGTGAAGCGGTCGCGGCATTGGCTGGCCGTTGTGGAGTCGAACCCCGAAAGCTACGCCGGGCACCCTCGGCACCGTCCAGCGGGAAGCGGGTTGTCGCTGAATACGTTTACAGGGACGCGCAAGGGAACCCGGTCGGTCAAGTGGTGCGGTATGAACCGAAAGCGTTTTCGCAACGTCGCGCGGTCTCTGGCGGTGGGTGGGAGGCGGGCAAGTTTGAACCCGTGCTTTACAACCTGCCGCGCGTTCTGGAGGCGGTCGCCGCCGGGGACAAGGTCGCAGTCGTGGAGGGAGAAAAGGATGTGGAGGCCCTCGCCGGGGTCGGCATCGTGGCAACCTGCAACCCCGGAGGCGCGGGGAAGTGGGAGGCGGCTTTTTCCGAATTCCTGCGGGGCGGGAAGATTATCGTCCTTGCGGATCGGGACGAACCCGGAACCCGTCACGCTGCGCAAGTGGTCGCCTCCCTCCGTGGGGCGGCTTCGGTGCGGTGCTTTCACCTTCGGCATGAAGGGCAACCCGTGAAGGATGCGGCGGACTGGGTCGCGGTCGGTGGGCTTCCCTCGACGGGTGGAGACTTCGAACCCCTCGACCCGGAGGCCGTCACCCTCGCCGCCGTGGAGCGGACGCAATCGGTGAAGGAGGGCGTTTTCTTCCTGACGAACTCGCGCGGGATTGGGTGCTATTTCCTGCGCAAGCCGGACGGGGCTTTTCTGGCCCTGAAGGAATCCGCCCTTGTGCGGCACCTTCAACGCGCGGGGATGAACGGGAAGAAAAAAGAGGGAGAGGCCGAAAGCGAGATCGGGAATTTCCTTCTCGATTGTCAACTCCTGCGCGGTCTCGACTTCGCCGGGAACATCGCCGGATTTGATGCCGGGGTGCATGAAGTCGGCGGGACTCGGTTTCTGTCGCTGCGTAGTCCTGTCACCCCGGAGGCCGTCCCCGGTTCGTGGGAAGTCCTTCGGGCGGTGTTGTCCGGTCTCTTTCCCGATGATGACAACCGCCGGCGGTTCATGGCGTGGATGTTTCATGCGTGGCAATGCCTCGACCATAGGGCATGGGCACCGCTTCCGGCGTTGGCGTTAGCTGGCCCTCGGAACTGTGGGAAGTCTCTTCTTGTGAACCTGCTGGGGCACGTTCTCGGCGGGACGGAACCGGGGCAAGCCTATCGGTTCATCAGTGGCGAGACCGCTTTCAATGCGGACCTGTGCGGTTCTCATTTGCTGGTGGTCGATGACGAAATCAGTTCAACCGACATGCGGACCCGCCGGGCAACCGGGCAACGGGTCAAAGGTCTTGCGGTCACGAATACGCACCGAATCGAACCGAAAGGGTTCGACGCTGTCACCCTCCGCCCTCACTGGCGGGCGGTGTTCGCAACGAATGACGAACCGGAGGCCCTGCAAGTCCTTCCCCCGATTGACGACGGGCTTCGGGACAAGCTGCTTCTCCTACGGTGTCAACGCGCGGAAATGCCTATGCCCTCCGCCTCCCCGGATGAACGGGCGCGGTTCATGGCGGCACTGAAAGCGGACATTCCGGGCTTCCTCGACTTCATGCGGGGGGCGGAATTCGTCAACGGCTTCGGGGATTCTCGGCAAGCGGTCACGGGCTGGCAGGATGCGGAACTTCTGGAATCGCTGCAATCGCTCGATGCGGAAAGGCAACTCCTGGACCTTGTCGACATGCTGCAACCGTGGAGCGAGATCACCGGGGAATGGGTCGGGACTGCTGCGGAACTGGAGGCGGAACTCCTGCGGGTGGGAAGTCCTACGGCGCGGAAAGCTGAACGCCTCCTGTCGTGGCCGACGGCTTGCGGGCGGTACCTTGAACGCCTCACCCATTGTCACCCGGAAAGGGTTTCCCGCACTGGCCCCGTTCGGTCCTATCAATGGAAGATCAAGGCCCCGGACTGATTCGCCTCCGCCCCGTAGCGATGTAGGGACTGTTTCTAAGTTTAGATTCAGTCCCTTTCTGTTTTCTCTCCCCCCGTAGCGATGTAGGGACTGTTTTTATATTCTCGCGAGAGAGGGGTAAAAATAGAGTAGGGTAGTATGTGGGAAGGGGTGGGCATATAAAAAGGATTCGGAAAAGGTCGCTACGTCGCTACGCCCCCCCCCCGCCGTCGCGGAATCTCACCCCCCGCCGGACCCTCCCGCCTCGCTGCTGGCCGTCCTTCGTTTCGTCCCCGTGGCCGTCCAGCGTCAACCCCTCCGCCCTGAACATCTCACCCCCCCGAATGAACCGGGCACCGGGCGCGGGTTGGGGCTGGCCGTGGCCCTCACCCCGTCCAGCGTCAACCCCTCCGCCGTGGCCGTGGCCTTGGTCCTCCTGCCGTCGCCCTCGCGCGTGCGCGTGTGCGCAAGTGTCCCCTTGCTACAAGTCGCCCCTTGTGTCGATCAAGTCACCCCCCGCCGGACCTGCTGCCCTTCGTCGCCTATGCATCCTGCGGACCTGATGCCATATTGGGCGCGGTTTTGCCCTTGATGCTGCGGTTCGGCGCGGCACGGGGTCGCGGGACGGGCGGAGGCGCGGGGATATATCGTTAAAAATTTAACGAATAGGTGTGCTGTTGCGTAGGCCGTCCCCCTCGGTCGGGCTGTGGAGTTATCAACAGGGGGCGCGGTCGGTGGGTTCTGTCACGGGTCAGGGCTGGGCGGGTGTCACTCTATCCGCCGGGGTGTCACCTATGGGGGGGCACTGTCACCTTATCCGGGGCACTGTCACCTTATCGTCACACTATTTTTCCCGATCAATGGGTTTCGGTGGGTGTCAATCAAATCAGGGGGGAAGGGGTCAATTCGCCCCCCTCTGGAGGGGTGAAACCTTGTAAAAGTACGTTTTTATTGGGTTTTTCGCAATAAAAAACCCCGCCGGGACGGGGTGAAAAAGATGGTGGCGGGAGAAGGATTCGAACCTTCGAAACCGTTAGGTGTCAGATTTACAGTCTGATGCGTTTGGCCGCTCCGCAATCCCGCCAGGGAGGAAAAAAGCTTTCGGAAGGGGTTCACTACCCGAAAAGCACCCGTTGTGTCCACCGTTTTCCTGAAGGAAAATGGTACCGGAGGTGGGGGTCGAACCCACACGCCTTGCGGCGCCGGATTTTGAGTCCGGTGCGTCTGCCAATTCCGCCACTCCGGCATGGAACGTACGGGGAGGGCTTCGATAAGACATTCGGCGGGCTTTGGCAATCCTGGAATATAAAAAAAGCGGCGGCGGCGGCGAGGGGAAGGAACCTCTTGCCGAGGGAAGGAGGAGGGGCGCTTGGAAGAAAATCAGCCATCGCCGCACATTTTCGATTGGCAATGGGCTCAAGATATGCCTAGATTAGGACTGTCAACCCAACCTAAACCCGTCTGGAGATGTGTATGTCGAATTCCAAGTGGATCCTTTCCCTGATTGCCCTGGGGCTTGTCGCCGGCCGGGGAACTGCGGAATCCCAACGCCCTCTTTTCACCGTTGAAAACGCATTCCCCCGCTGGGAACAAGTTGAAGTCGGTACGCGTGTGCAATACGTCGAAGTGGAAGAAACCTTCGGCGACAGCAGTGTTACCTATGCTGGACCCTATGTCCGTTACGGACTGATGGAGAAACTTGCGATGAACCTTGACGTACCTTTTGCCAGTACGGATCCAGCCTTCGGGGACTCCGAGTCCGGCCTGGGTGACATCGGCGTGGGCTTCCAGCTGCGTGCCTACGAAGACATCTTCGGCTATCCCTACTTTATTCCCCATGTTCACGTGAGCTTGCCCACGGGCGATGACGACAAAGGCCTGGGTGCTGGTGACCCGGTGTACACCCTTGGTCTTTCCTACGGCGACAAAGTGTACGATTTCCTCTCGTGGGTGCTCGACCTTGGATACCGCATCAATCCCGAAATCGACAACCAGCTCCTTCTTTCCACTTCCCTTCTCTGGCATGTTTCGCCCCAGTTCACTCTGATCGGCGAAGCCCGCTATGAAGACAATGCTGGATCCAGCGACGACAGCGACGACAGCCTCGTCCTGGTGGCGGGGGGTATGTCCTACAATTGGACGGATGCGTTGCAGATGGGCGTTCATGTCGGAGGCGCTCTCACAGGCGATGTGAATACACTCAGCGAATTCCGCCTCAGCTATAGCTTCTGAGGACTCAGACATCCCTCACGTTAAACGCCCTGCACTGCGCCGGGCGTTTTTCGTTTTGGAGCCGATCCGGGCTCTCCTTGGCATCAGGGAGAGAAAAAGGAGCGACCGCGTGCCATGGGAGGGGCATCAAAATAATCCGCGATGGATTGGGCGATGTCGAAGAAGCCGTCGCGGAGACCGAGGGGGTGCCCGGGCTGTTCCGGATCGATGACGAGAAGAGGGACCAGCTCGCGGGTGTGATCGCTGCCTTTGAAGATGGGGTCGTTCCCGTGGTCGGCCGTGAGGAGGAGGCGGTCGCCGGGACGAAGATGTGGCAGGATATGTTCCAGCCAGCGGTCGAAGTCTTCGAGGCAGTTGGCGTAGCCGACGGGATCGCGTCTGTGGCCGTAGAGCATGTCGAAGTCGATGAAATTGGCGAACACGAAGCCGTGGTCGATTTTTCGGATCAGGGTTTCCATTTGCTCCATCGAAGCGGCGTTGTTGGCGGTGTGCCAGCTCTGGGTGATGCCGCGATGGGCGAAAATGTCCTCGATTTTTCCGACGCTGTAGACGGGGATGCCCTGGGCCTGTAGGTGTTGGAGGATGGTGGGTTCCGCGGTGGCGTAGGCGTAGTCGATGCGTTCGGGCGTGCGGTAGTAGTGTCCGGGTTCGCCTTTGAAGGGGCGGGCGATGACGCGTCCCACGCGATAGGGGTCGCAGAGGTTGCGGGCAATTTCGCAGGCGGCGTAGAGTTCGTTCAGCGGAATCACGTCGGTGTGGGCCGCGATTTGGAAGACGGAATCTGCGGAGGTGTAGATGAGGAAAGCGCCCTGGGTGTGGGCCTCCTCGCCAAAGCGGTTGATGAGATCGGTTCCACTGCCGTGGCAGTTTCCGATGAAGGGGCGGTGGGTGGCCGTAGCAAAAGCCGAGGTCAGCTCGGCGGGAAATGCGGGGGTGGCGGGTGGGAAAACGTGAAAGCCTGGCTGGAGGAGGAGACCGGCGATTTCCCAGTGTCCGGTGATCGTGTCTTTGCCCTGGGAGCGTTCGCGCATCGCGCCCCAGGAGGCGAGGGGGCGTTCGACGGGGCGCAGGCCGGTGATGGGGCCGTGGTCGGCGCCGAGGGGGAGGATGTTGGCGAGACCGAGACGCTCCAGAATGGGCAGGCGGAGGCCGCCGACGGCCTGGGCGATGTGCTGTAGGGTGGCCGCACCGGCATCGTCGTAATCGGAGGCGTCCGGTGCAGAGCCGATGCCGACAGAATCCAAAACAATCAGGAAGAGGCGTTTTTGCATACTGGACTTGTAACACAGAGGATTCTGAAACCTCAACCGTTTTATTCTTCAATGCAGAAGGGAGAAACCGCTTTGACACGCTGAAGGAAGGCTGTGCAGGGGTATCCTATTCGTGAAAATTGAAAATGGTATTTACAATTATCACAAAAATTCTCGATGAAATCCAGAATTGTCCGGACATCCTGTCCTATCTGCAGGGCGAAGTGGACCGGGATGAGCGGCCCGGGCGCTTTCTTCTCACCGGGAGTCGTCAGTTTGAAATGATGGAAAAGGTAAGCCAATCCTTGGCGGGCCGGACCGCCATTGCCCGGCTTCTTCCGCTTTCGTTTCGGGAGTTGCCCGGCTTCACAGAGGGAAAGCCGGACATGAATGAAACCCTTTTCACCGGATTCTATCCGCGGATCCTAGACAAAGGTCTGGACCCTTCCGAGGCCTACTCCTTTTACGTGTCCACCTATCTGGAGAGGGATATCCGGCAAATGATCCAGTTGCCCAACCTTTCCCGCTTCGAAAGCTTTCTCAAACTCTGCGCGGGACGCTGCGGACAATTGCTGGACCTGAGCGGTCTGGGCAATGAGCTGGGCATCACCCATCCCACTGTGCGCAGCTGGATATCCATCCTTGAGGCCGCATATGTGGTCAAACTCCTTCCGCCATGGCATCAGAACATTGGCAAACGCCTGGTGAAAACCCCGAAACTGTACTTTATCGACAGCGGTCTGGCCGCCCATCTGATCGGAATACGCGATGTGGGACAACTGGCCTGCCATCCACTGAAAGGACATCTTTTTGAAAACATGATGGTGGCCGAAGCGCTCAAGCAGCTTTGCCACGCCGGCGTCCCGGATGACTTATTTTTTTTCCGGGACCACACAGGAAATGAAGTCGATTTGCTGCATCAGACCGCCAGCGGTTTCCATGCCATGGAAATCAAGGCCTCCCAGACGGTCTCCGAGGATTTTTTCAAGGGCCTCCGCACCTTCAGTGATCTGACGGGTTCCACCCTAAGCTCCAGCCTGATTTACGGAGGGGATAGCCGCCAGACCCGGAGTGGTGTTCGAATTGTGCCTTGGAATCAATTCACCCTGGCGTGAGCCGTCACCGCAAGCGGGAATGCATGCCTGTAACACAGAGGAAGATGAAACCTCAACTGTTCATACGACTGGATGGTTGCGCATGTGAAACCAGGGCGCATTACGGTTGCATATAGACGGCATTTCCGGCATTTTCCGCGATGAAGATGTTTCATCCTCCACTTTAAGTCGATTCAATATTGACGACAGGACCGATTTTACCTATATACGTGTATATGAATTCATCCACCTCCATTGTTGCGCTTGAAAAACGGCTCGTCGCGGAATTTTTCGCCGGGATTGGTCTCATGCGGATGGGACTTGAGAAGGCCGGGTGGAGCGTTCGTTTCGCGAACGACATCGCCCCGGAAAAGGAGTCCATGTACCGACTGCAGTTTCCTGACGCGGCGGATCATTTTATTTTGGGGGATGTCCACAAATTATCCTCGGAACAGCTTCCATCCGTGGGATTGGCCACGGCGTCGTTTCCGTGCACGGACCTTTCCCTTGCGGGGATGCGTGAGGGGTTGAAGGGGAAACATTCCTCGGCGTTTTGGGGCTTTGTGAACGCATTGGAAAACTGGGGGGACCGGCGTCCGCCCCTGATTCTTCTGGAAAATGTGGCTGGTTTTTTGACATCCCATCAAGGGCGTGATCTGGAGGAGGCCCTGCTGGCACTGAATCAACTCGGGTACTCTGTGGATTTGGTGGTTTTGGATGCGGAGCGTTTTGTGCCCCAAAGCCGGGTCCGGTTGTTTGTGGTTGGTGAATTGGAGATTCGGAAAGACCAACTCCAGGTGGCGGAAACTCCTGGTTTTTATGAGAGCCGCGTGCGACCCCGCGCCGTTGCGGACTACATTTTTTCGCATCCGAACATCCGGTGGAACTTTCGCCCGTTGCCGCCGCCCCCCATTCGCACACGGACGCTGGCGGATATCATCGAAAAAGTTCCGGACTCCGATCCCATCTGGTGGAATGCGGACCGAACCCAATACTTGCTCAGCCAATTGAGTCCGAAACACGCAAGCAGCCTTGAGACGCTTAAAACAAAGCGTTCCTGGTCCTATTCAACGGCTTTCCGGCGTGTGCGGCATGGAAAATCAATGGCGGAGCTGCGGACGGACAATATTGCGGGTTGCTTGAGAACCCCCAAGGGCGGAAGCGCCCGGCAAATCCTGCTTCAGGCGGGGCATGGGGTTGTAAAAGTGCGTTTGCTGACGCCACGCGAATGTGCCCGCCTCATGGGGGCGGATGATTACAAAATTGAAACGTCTTTAAATCACGCCCTTTTTGGATTTGGCGATGCTGTTTGTGTTCCTGTGGTGGAATGGTTGGCACGGAATTATTTGAATCCGCTTGCCGAGGAATGGAGCCGTGACGTCAAAGGCCTGGAGTTTTTCACCAACCGAAAGTCCGCGTAATGACAACGATACACGCCAAACTGAGCGAAAAACTGATTGAATTCACCGAAAACGCGGACATCAAGGGGAAGGGGCCATTGTCGGTGGTCTTGACCCTGAATCGGAGGATGTTCTCCTGCCGTTTTCCCTTGCGGGAAAGAGATTTCATCACGTCCAAGGGCGGCCAGGTTCTCGGCCTTGGAAAAGCCGCCGTCCAATCCATCCTGAAAGATCATGGCATCCAGCAAATTTTGGCGAAGGAAGGCGGGCGAACCAGTCGGGGAAGCCTTGATATCATGAAGAAGTATGTTCATTTTGTAAATGGGCTCCATGACGAAGGGCTTTGGGACGGTCAATGGGTCGAAAATTGGTGGATTTCGCAGATTCGAAGACACTTCAACGCGGAACCCATCAGGTTGAAAATCGATCCCGCAAAATCCTTGCGGGCCATTGTGGGCGATTTGATGGATGTCGCGTACAAGCGTCAGAAGGAAAGGCCCGGAACGATGGTGGCCGGGGCGATACTGCAACATTTGGTGGGTGCAAAATTGAGGGTGGCGTTGCCAGCGGAAAACATCCCGTGTCATGGTTTTTCCGTTGCAGATGCCCCCGGCGGTCGGGATGGGGATTTCACCTTGGGTGATACCGCGATCCATGTGACCACAGCTCCAACCGATGGGTTGTTGCACAAGTGTCAGGACAATCTCAACAAAGGACTTCATCCGTTGATTATCACCACAAGCGAGGGAATTGGCGGGGCCAGGGCGTTGTCGAAGAGCCTTGGGATTGAAGACAGGGTGGATGTGCTGGACATTGAGCAGTTCATCGCCACGAATGTTTTTGAATGGACTTCTTTTCATGCCCTATCGCGAGCCAGTTCCTTTGACAGTCTGTTGGAGTCTTATAATCAGATCGTGCAAGAGTGTGAGACCGACACAAGTCTGTGCATCGTCAGAGGGTGAGTCTTCACAGAATGGGGGCCATGAGGCGGCAGAGTTGGGCGGCGAAGCGGAAGAGGAAGGGGCGGTGGGTGTAGTCGTCGGGTGCGCAGAGGCGGCTGTGGGCGAAGTCTTCGAGGAGCATGGCTTCGACTTTGCGGAGGAAGGGCGGCGAAACACCAACGAGGGATATTTCAAAATTGAGGCGGAAGGAACGGTTGTCGGCGTTGGCGGTGCCCACGACGGCGATTTCGTCGTCGACGAGGATCACTTTCTCGTGCAGGAAGCCCGGAGCGTGGCGGTAGAAGCGGATGCCGGGGAGATTCATCTGCGGGAGGAAGGTGAAGGACGCAAGCCAGACCATGAGATGATCGGCTTTTTCCGGAAGGAGGATGCGCACATCGACGCCGCGCAGGGCGGCGAGTTGTAGGGCGCTGATGATGTCGTTGTCCGGCACGAAATAGGGGCTGACGAGCCAAAAACGCTGGTCGGCCTGGCGGATGGCCTGCAGCATCATGAGTTTCCAGGTTTCGACGTCGTCGGCGGGTCCGGAGGGGACGATGAGCACTTGTTCGTCGCGTTCGGGGGCGGGGTGGGGTTCCCAGGAGAGGCCATGCGGGACGCTGGACTGAGCCCAAAACCAATCGCTGACGAAGGCGAGCTGGACGGCGAGCACGGCGGGGCCCATGAGCTGGACGTGGGTGTCTCGCCAGGGACCGAAACGCTGGGAGCGTCCGAGATATTCGTCGCCCACGTTGTGGCCTCCGAGGAAGGCGACACGTCCGTCGGTGACGACGATTTTGCGATGGTTGCGGAAATTGAGCTGGAAGCGGTTGCGGGGACCGCGGGTGGTGCGGAAGCTGGAGACCTGCGCTCCGGTGGCCCGCAGGTCGCGCAGGTAACGGTTGGAGAGTCGGGCGCAGCCGATGCCGTCGTACAAAAAGCTGACGTGAACACCGCGGGCCGTGGCGGCGGCGATGTGGGCGAGGAGTTCGCGGCCCACGGCGTCGTCGCGGACGATGTAGAACTGGATCAGGATGTAGTGACGGGCCATGTCCATGGCCGCGAAAATGGCGGCAAAGGTGTCTTCGCCGTTGGTGAGGAGGTCGGTCTGGTTGAGATGGCTGAAAGGAAGGCGGGCGAGTTTGGCAAGGGTTTGCTGGTCGGGCGTGAGGTCGATGTCATCGACGATGCAGTCCGGCAGTTTTTTTCGGATGTCCTCGAGCAGCGGGTGGGTGCCTCGGTCGCGGGAGCGTCGGGCGTCGACGTAGCCGTGGAAGCGGGTGCGTCCGAAAATCCAGTAGAGAGGGAGAGCAAGAAAGGGGAAGGTGAAGAGGCTGACCGACCAGGCGATGGCGCCCTGCGGGGTGCGGGCCTTCATGATGGCGTCCAGAGTGGAGGCGATGCCCAGCGCGTAAAAAACGAGCGTGAGAAGGGTCAGGACGTGTGTGGTGTGTTCGGGCATGGAGGACGGAGGGAGGGGCGGTGGACAGTCTTGAAACATACTTGCGTCTCTTTCCGGATTTACAAGCCGCGTTTTCCGGTACAGGTTGCGTTCACATGCAATCACCCCCTCTACAGCCCCGACTTCGACCGCTACAGGGAACCCTCGGGGTTCCGGTGTTGGCGGGAAGCGTGTTGCTGACGCTGGGCGCGACGCTTGTGGCCCTGCATCTGCCGCGGCTCCTGGGCCGGATCGTGGATTTCCTGCTGCAAACGCCCGCGGACCGCGCGGTGTTGTTCCGCTCCTGCGCCGTGTACCTCGCGTTTGCCCTGCTCGGGGCGGTTCTCAGCAAAACCATGCGGCAACTGCCCATGCGCCTCGGACCGCGTATCAGCCACACGCTGCGCACACGCCTCTACGCGCACCTGCTCTCGCTCGACGAATCGCAAATCCGCCGCCGCCGCGTCGGCGATCTGATGACGCGCCTGCATTCGGATGTGAACGCGGTTTCGGAAATGATTTCCCTCGGGGGGCACAGCCTTCTCCGCGCGGGCTTCACGCTTGGCATCGCCTTTTGGATGATGTTCCAGCGCTCCCCGCCGATGGCCGGCGTGGTGGCGCTGCTTCTGCCGTTGCTCATGCTCATCGGCTTCCTGCTCCTGCGCTCCATCCGCGAACGCCATACCGAGGTGCAGGAACACCTGTCCCACATCGGGGCCTGGTGCCAGGAGAGTTTCAACGGCCTGCGCGTGATCCGCGGCCTGGGCCTCGAGCCCCTGCGCACGGAACGTTTCGAGCAGCTCAACCAGCAGTATATCCGCATGAATCTTCGCTTGGCGAAGGTGGAGATTCCGGCCTGGCCACTGATGCATGCCGGCTTCATGCTGGGCAACGTCCTGCTGCTCTGGGTGGGCGGACGCCGCGTGATCTCGGGCGAAATCAGCCTCGGCACCCTCGTCGAATTCCAACAGGTGCTCATGGTGCTCCAGTGGCCGGCGCTTTCACTGTCCTGGACCCTCACGCTGGTGTTCCGCGGACGCGCCAGCCTCCTTCGCCTGCGGGACATTCTCGCCGAGGCCCCGGAAGTCGCCGACACCGCCCCCGCCACCGACGAAGCTCTTCCCGCCGCGCCCCTGCGTTTCGAAAATGTCTCGCTCGATCTCGAAGGTCAGCGCCTGCTGCACGACCTCAACCTGGAAATTCCACCCGGACAGATTCTCGGCATCACCGGACCCACCGGCGCTGGGAAAACCCTGCTCCTGCAGCTCGTGCAGCGCCGTCACGACCCGAGCGCTGGACGTGTCCTCCTTGGCGACCTTGATCTGCGCGACATCCCGCTCTCCCGCCTTCACGCGCACTTGCGCAGCGCCGCCCAGGAACCCGTGCTCTTTTCCATGTCCCTCGCCGAAAATCTCCGCCTCGCCAAACCCGACGCCACGGCGGAGGACCTCGACCGCGTCATCCACCTAGCCGCCCTCGACTCCGATCTCCGCGACCTTCCCCAGGGACTCGACACCCTCATCGGCGAACGCGGCGTCAACCTTTCCGGCGGCCAGCGCCAGCGTTGCGCCATCGCCCGGGCCCTCCTCTCGCGTCCGCAAATTCTCCTCCTCGACGACTCGCTTTCCGCCGTGGACACCGACACGGAGGCGCGACTGCTCGAGGCCCTGTTTCCGGCCCTGCGCGGCAGCACTGTCCTGCTTGTCAGCCACCGGGCCTCCGCCCTGCGCCGCTGCGACCGCGTGCTCGTTCTGCGCGAAGGACGCATCCTCGAATCCGGCACGCCGGACGACTTGATCCGGGCGCAGGGCTGGTACGCCGACCTCGATGAACGCCAGCGTTTGCAGGCGAGACTGGAGGCGGACAATGACTGAAGAATCCGGACTGCGCCACGCGTTCCGCCGCGACCGCGGTTTTGTGCGCCGCCTGCTCCGTATCGCGCGGCCGTATCGGCTGTCGCTGCTGCTGGGACTTGTGCTTTTGTTTGTGCAAGTGCTGGCCACCAACGCCACACCCCTGTTGATGAAACGTGCCGTGGACCGCTACTTGCTGCCCGGCACCGGCGGGACGGATGCCGAGGGGCTGCAACGCCTCTGCATGGCCCTTGCCGGACTCGTGCTGCTGATGTTTGTCTCCCGCATCCTGCACGC
>CAZCFM010000049.1:23927-25541 GCA_964497855.1 uncultured Verrucomicrobiota bacterium
ACGGCCCAGCGCGAGGCCCGCTCCGCCGTCTCCGACCTCAACAGCCTCACCCAGGAAAGTCTTGGCGGACTGCAAACGCTGCGCGCACTCAATCAGACCGGCGCGATGGGCCGCCGCCTCGGCGACCTCAGCGAAATCCTGCGCCGCTGCCGCGCGGAAGTCGCCGACTGGGACACCTGGCATTTTCCGGTGCTTGAGATGTCCCGCGCCCTCGCCACCGTCGTCCTTCTTCTCACCGGTGCCCTGCTCGTTCCCGATCAGCCCGGCGCGCTCGTGGCCTTCCTCTACTACATCCGCTATTTTTTCCGGCCCCTCGAAGAACTCGCCGAGCAGTCCGGACAACTCCAGTCCGGCCTCGCCTCCGCCGAACGCGTGTTTGAACTCCTCGACGAACCCGACACGCTCCCCGATCCGAGCGAGCCCATCGCTCTACCTCGACTGCAGGGCGACATCGTTTTTGAACGTGTCACTTTCGGCTACGAACCCGGACACCCCGTCGTGCATGATCTCTCCTTTCATTTAAAACCTGGCACCTTCGCCGCTGTCGTCGGGGCCACCGGCGCGGGAAAATCGACCCTGCTCTCCCTGCTCTGCCGTTTTTACGACGTCAACGAGGGCGCAATCCGCATCGACGGCCTTGACCTGCGCCACGTTGCCCAGCGCGACCTGCGCCGTCGCCTCGGACTGGTGCAGCAGGATCCCGTCCTCTTTTCCGGCAGCATTTTTGAAAACCTGGCACTCGGACGCCCCGGCGCCGGAGCGGAGGAAGTCCAAGCCGCCGCACGCCGCGTCGGGGCCGACGCCTTCATCCAGCGCCTGCCCCGCGGCTACGACACCGAAGTGGGGGAGGGCGGGTTCCGCCTTTCCACCGGACAAAAACAGCTTCTCGCCCTCGCCCGCGTCCTCTTGCAGGAGCCCGATGCATTGTTGCTGCTTGATGAAGCGACGGCCAGCATCGATTCCGAAACCGAAGCCCTCATCCAAAAAGGCATGGACGAACTTCGGCGCGGCCGCACCTGCATCACCATCGCCCACCGCCTCTCGACCGTGATGCACGCGGACACGCTGCTTGTGCTCCGACACGGACGCCTGCTGGAGCAGGGAACCCACAGCGAACTGATGGAAACCGACGGCTATTACCGCGCGCTCGTCGAGGCCATGCGGCGCGCGCATTCATTTTGAGGTTGTACAAAGGTCCATTTGCGAGGATAGTACCTGTAGACCCTTGGAGGTTCCCATGAAATTGACCCTCGTTGCCCTCATCCTTTTCTCCACCCTCGCCACGACTGCCCCTGCACAGACGATTGTTCCCCTGCGGAGTAGTGGCACCCCGAACCCGCAAGGTCTCTCTGTCCGTTCGGCCCGCCGTTCTTCCCAACCCTCCGGATTTTTAGAAACGCGGATCATCCGGGTATGGGTGCCCGCCCAACGGACCGTGAGTGTGGATGCGAGTGGCTTCACGACGGTGCGCATCCTTCCGGGATACTTCGAATACCGACAGGTCCAGGTGTGGGTTCCCAATGCACAGCAACAGGTGCCGGTTGTGAACCCCGTCCCCTCGCGTCCCGGCTACATGCACCCGATGAACACCTGGCGCAGCCGGCCTTGATTGCT
>CAZCFM010000050.1:0-25291 GCA_964497855.1 uncultured Verrucomicrobiota bacterium
ATCTGTTGAGTTTATTTTATTTTCAGCTTTCCGTGCGGGTGGTTTCCCGGTTTCTCTGCAGAATCAGGTCGACTGGCACCATGCCGAAGGAGGTCTTCACAAAATTCCCGGGTTCAGCGTCATAGGCAATAATTTCATCCTCCGACCGCCACCAATACGGGCCGAAGCGATGGTTTTGATGCGTTAATTCTTACTTCGGCAGCAGCCCTGTCTTCGACCCGTGGATTTGATCCAGCTGCCTCAGCCAGTCTTCGCGAGAGCACTTGCCCTGCTGTTTCAGAGCTTCTCGTATCGTCCATGCCAGCCTCTCTTTTGACTGGGTGATCATGTTGTTGGATTCATTCATCGCTGCCCATCATTAAGCCTGAAGCATTCCCGGTTCGCAAGAAGAATCCAACCGAATGTTGGGATGGAAACGTGCTGGAACCATGGGGGTTTTGTTCAGGCGTATGTCAAACGCTCCCCATCCGGGTTGTAGAGGAATTTCAGAGGGGAACTGTCAGGTTTTTAGCCGCGAAACCGAAGCCTCCCGCGCTCTCCGGGCTTCCGCCGGCGTTTCCCTCCGTCGGGATGGGACGGCGGGGGGGGCTTTGTGAAACGGTTGAGCCGGGATGACTGCTGGTATCTTGTTGGTGCGGAGGCGGGTCGGACAGGTCGGACACGTGGGACAGGTCGGACAGGGCAGTCCATCCCGCCAGGGCGGAAACCGAAGGAACCGCACAAACACTTCCCTGCAAGAGCATCCGTGTCCTGTTCATCCGTGGTTGAACCCTTCGACCTGCCATGTATTGCGGGGGGTTCAGCCGTCCGTCCCGAATTGGGCGGGACGGGAGCGCTCTTCAAGAATTCGGGCCTGCCATTCAGGAGGGGAATGAGGATGTTGCCTTCCTGGACACCTGGCTTCGCGTTAGTCTCCGGCGACAACGGCGCTCCCGCAGGGTGGTGTGCGGCAGGAATGCCGCCCCTCCCGTTTCGCTGAAAACCACATGGAGACTTGCGAAATGGGACATTCGGGGGTAGGAAGGGCCATCATCCCTTGGAGAAGTTTGTATGCACCGTTTGATCCGTCTGATTCCGTTGTTGTTCTCGCTTTGCCTGTTGCCGAGTCCGGCCCAACCCCCTGCGCTGGATGATCCCGAATGGACCAGCGGCACGCTGCCGAACGGGCTGCGCTACTTTATCCGGCGAAACACGCTGCCGGAAAACCGCCTCGAGCTGCGCCTGGCCGTCAACGCGGGTTCGATTCTCGAGGCCGACGATCAGCGGGGGCTCGCCCATTTTCTCGAGCACATCGCCTTCAACGGCACGGAAAACTTCGCCAAAAACGAAATGGTCCGCTTTCTGGAATCGCTGGGCGTCGGGTTCGGTCCGGACCTCAACGCCTACACCTCGTTTGATGAAACCGTGTATCAGCTCCGCCTGCCCACGGAGAAGCCCGAGATCGTGGAGAAAGGGTTTTTGATTTTGGCGGACTGGGCGGGGCGGATCACGGCGGCCGATGCGGCCATCGAAGCTGAACGCGGGGTCATCATTGAAGAATGGCGCGGACGCCGCGGGGCCGAAGCCCGCGTGCGCGACCAGCAGTACCCCGTCCTCTTCCCCGGCTCGCGTTATGCGGAACGGATGCCCATCGGCACACTGGAGGTGCTCCAGAATTTCGAGTTTGAGCGTCTGCGCGATTTTTACCGCGACTGGTATCGTCCGGACCTGATGTCGGTCATTGCGGTCGGCGATCTGGACGTGGAAAAAACGCGGACGAAAATTGAAACGCTGTTCGGGGGGTTCAAAAATCCGGAATCCGCGCCCAAACGCGAGGAATTTGTCCACCCGCCGCACGCGGAGACGCAGGCCGGGGTGTTTTCCGATCCGGAACTGACGGGCTCCGAGGTGGTGATTCTTTGGAAACTGCCGCCCAGCCGGGCGCGGTCGGCGGAGGCCTACCGGACGCGCATCGTGCAATCGCTGGTGGCGGACATGTTGTCGCAGCGTTTGCAGGAGCAAAGCCAGAAAAGCGATGCACCGTATTTGGAGGCGGGAGCCTATCGCGGCGGTTACACGCGCGGCGGGGACGCGTACCTGCTCTACGCGTCGGTCAAGGATCAGCCGGGAGCGCACCTGAAGGCGGCGAAGGCGCTGCTGACGGAGTCGGAGCGCGCGCGGCGTCATGGCTTCACGCAGGGCGAGCTGGAGCGCGCGGCCGCGCGCCGGCTGAGCGCGGTGGAGCAGGCCTGGCGGGAACGGGGCAGCACGGAGAGCGCGGTGTTCATTCGCGAGGGCGTGTCCCATGCGCTGACGGGGGAATACCTGCCGGGCCGCGAGCGCAATCTGGAGCTGCACCGCGCGGTGCTGGCGGATCTGTCCCTGGAGGAGGTCCAGACGCTGTTCCGATCTTGGATCGCTCCGGAAAACCGCGTGATTCTGGCGGAAGGTCCTTCGCGCGACGGCAAAACGAACCTCCCGGAAAAAGAGGAGCTGCTGGCCCTCTTCGCCGAGAGCGAGGCGCTGGAACTCGAACCCTACAGCGACGGCGTCACGGACGCGGCCCTGGTGGCGGAGTTGCCGGCCCCGGGGCAGATCGTCGAGCGCGCGGAGATTCCCGAGCTGGGCCTGCACATCTGGAAGCTGTCCAACGGTGCCCGCGTGATGCTGAAACCCACGGACTTCAAGAAAGATGAAATCCTGCTGCGGGCCTGGAGTCCGGGCGGAACCAACCCCGTGGCCCTCGACCAGCTTGTGCACGCCCAGGCCGCCGACGAGGTCATGCGCGCCGGCGGGCTGGGCGCGTTTTCCGCAGTCGATCTCTCGAAAAAACTGTCCGGAAAACTGGTGGGCCTTGCGCCGTCGATCCGGGGAGACCAGGACGGCTTCAGCGGCGGGGCCAGTCCCCGCGATCTGGAGACGCTGATGAAGCTGCTGCATCTGCACTTCCGTGCGCCGCGTGCCGATGCGGAAGCGGCGGGAGCCCTGCGCAACCGCATGCGCGAAGGCGTGCGCAACCGCATGTCCGATCCCAAGGTGGAATTCGGCGACCTCATCGAGCAAACTCTCAGCAACTACCATCCGCGTATGACCCCGCCGACCTTGGAGTCGGTGGAGTCGCTGGACATGGACGCCGCGCTGGAGTTCTACCGCGAACGTTTTGCATCCGCCTCCGATTTCACGTTCCTGTTTGTCGGCGGGTTCACCCTCGAAGAGATCGAGCCGCTGCTGACCCAGTGGGTGGCCTCGCTGCCCGCCGGGGAGCCGGAAACGCCGCAGTATTTTCCGGTCGACAGCCCCAAACACGAGATTCGCCGCGTAATGCGCCGCGGCGTGGAGCCGGTGGCCCATGTGCGCATGGTGTGGACCCTGCCGGACGTCGAGTTCTCCTACAAGACGCGCCACGCGCTGCGCTCGATGACCTCCGTGCTGCAGATCCGTTTGCGGGAAGTGGTGCGTGAAGAAAAAGGGGGAAGTTACCATGTGTCGATCTGGCCCGACATCCAAAAATTTCCCAGCCCCCGCGCGCGCATCATGGTCGATTTTGGCTGCGATCCGGACAAGGTGGACATGATGATAGCGGCGGTGAATGGCGTCATTTCGGCGGCGCAAAACGAGCTGCCCGAGGCGCACTACATCCAGACCGTTCAGGAAACCCAGCGCCGCGGACGCGAAGTGGACCTTCGCGAAAACAGTTTCTGGATCGAAGTGCTCTCCTTCTACGACTGGCACAACGAGGACCCGCGCACGATTTTAGACTTTGAACGTTATGTGGAGTCCATCACCCCCGAATTCGTCCGGGACTGGGCCCGCAAAGCCTTCCAAACCCCCGACCGCGCGGTCTTTATTCTCCTGCCCGCCGAGTGAGGACCCGCTGGACACGCCCACATCCGCGTGTATGTTCTCCCCATGCGCACAACCCTTCTTGTCCTTCTTCTGCTTCTCCCCGCTTGGTCGTTGGCCCAGCCGTCGTCCCTCACGAAAATTGAACAGGTGACCCTTCTGCCCACCGACTGGGCCGACGGCGACAGTTTTCGCGTGCGTTTCCCCAACGGCGACGAACACACGCTGCGCCTCTACGGGGCCGACTGCATCGAATGGCATGTGGCCGACGACTCGGACGCCCGCCGCCTGCGTGCCCAGCGCCGCTACTTCGGGATTTCGGGCCATGGCAACTCGCCGGAAAAATCCATCGCCCTCGCCAAGTCCTTTGGCGAAGCCGCCGGCCTGGAGGTCCGCCAACAACTGGCCAGGCCCTTCACCGTACACACGGCGTTCACCGACGCGCGGGGCGACGGACGTTTTTCGCGCATCTACGCCTTCGTGACCACGGCGGAGGGCGAAGACCTCTCCACATTGCTCGTCTCCAAGGGCCTCGCCCGCGCTTTCGGGGTGTATCGCGCCGGACCGGACGGCGCCGGCCGCGACGAAATGCAGGAACGCCTGAAAGACGCCGAATTGGTCGCCGCGCGCAAAGGACTCGGCGTGTGGGCGCACACCGACTGGGACGCCCTTGCCGCCGAACGCGGTCAGCAGCGCGCCGAAGAATGGGAGGGCAAACTCGCGACGGGAAACGCCCCTCCGAGCGCGCCGGTGGATGTGAACCTCGCCCCCCGCGACGAACTGATGCGCATTCCGGGCGTGGGCGAAGTCACCGCCAACGCCATCATCGAGGCGCGTCCCTTTCGCTCCATCGACGATCTCCGCCGTGTGCGGGGAATCGGCGCCGTTACCTTGGAGCGCATTCGTCCGTACGTCGGCGTTTTACCCTGAGACGTCACCGCGGAGGTGGAGGCGTTCGCCGCCGTTCCAGCCGCAGAGGTCCGGGCTGTTGCGCGGCTCGTCGATCGGAAGGTTGGAAGAGACGGCATGAACAGGCGTGCCGGGCGGCAGGGTCCAGTCGGGCGGCGTGAAGAGGCGGTGGGTGCCGTTGGCGAGTTTGCTGCGGAAGGTCCATTCCGGTGGCGGGGTGTCGGACTCGGGCCAGCGGAGCTGGATGTTGTCCATGGACACCTGGCGGATGTTGTCGAAGACGAAAGCGGCGCGTTCAACGCGGGCGCGGGGGCTTTGATTGGAAAACTGGCCGCCGCCGCTGTCCGCGGCGCAGGGCGCGGGGTCGTCGAAGCAGGGATAGCGGAAAAGCAGGTCGCGGAGCTGGATGTCCTCGCAGCGGGCGCCGGGATCGGCAGTGAAGAGGCAGCGTCCGTTGGTGTCGCCGACGCAGCCGCAGATGCGCAGGCCGCGCAGGCCGCCGAGTCGGGACTGCGGGGTTTTGCGGCGGATGTCGACGTGAATGGGGCGGGGAAACATAAGGGCCGCGCGGGTGTCGAAGACGATGTCGCTGACGAGGATGTTTTCGAGCAGAGCGCCTTCCAGGCTGTAGAGGGCGATGGCGCGGTGGCTGTCGCGGACGACGCAGTGGGAGAAGCTGACGTTGCGCATGTCCTGAAAACTTTCGCCGGCCCCGAGTTTGAGCGCGGCGCAGTGGGTGCGCAGGATGCAGTGGGTCACGACGATGTCCTCGCAGCTGCGTCCGTCGGCCAGGGTCTTGAGGCAGATCGCATCGTCGCCCGTGTCGATGTGGCAGCCGGAGATGCTGACGCCGCGGCAGCCGCTGATGTCGATGCCGTCGGAGTTCGGGGCCTGGGCTGGGTTCTGGATGCGGATGTCGCGGACGCGGACCCGGTCAGATTCGTGGAGGTGGAGGGTCCAGTTGCAGACGTTGCCGAGTTGGACGTCGCGGAGGAGGACATTCTGGCAGTGGGAGATAAGGACGAGGGCACCCATGCGGCGCGAATCGGAATGGGTGGCCAGGGGCCAGGCGCTGCCGGGCTCCACGGGGGAGTAGAAAGCCGTGCCGTTG
The DNA here is from genome assembly GCA_964497855.1 of uncultured Verrucomicrobiota bacterium. Classification (GTDB taxonomy): domain Bacteria; phylum Verrucomicrobiota; class Kiritimatiellia; order SS1-B-03-39; family UBA6053; genus CAYLNG01. The sequence goes on from CAZCFM010000050.1 coordinate 5,843, forward strand.
CCGTCGAGGCTGCCTGGGCCGGTGATGGCGATGTCGCGGCAGTTCTGGGCGACGATGAGATGGAACGACTCTTCGTTTTTGTCCCCGTGGTCTCCGCAGCCGGAGCTGTGGATGAGGGGATGGTGGTCTTCGGGACGCGGAGACGCGATGAGGCGTGCGCCGTGGCAGAGGTGCAGCTCCACGCCGTCGCGCAGGTGGATCATGCCGCTGAGCCACTGGCCGGGGGGAACCTCGACCACGCCCCCGCCGGCGGCGTGCACGCGGCGGATGGCTGCATGGATGGCGTCGGTGCAGAGCGTTTGGCCGTCGGGCACGGCCCCCAGTTCGGTGATGGAAAGATGCATGGTGTCTCGCGGGAGGTGTGGCCTCTGTTCCATCACGCTTCGCAAAAAAGTCCATCCGGATGTAACAAATTGTACCAAATTCTTCCGGGACGGTTGCACTTGCCAGAGCGGCTCCCACTGGTTATGGAACAGTTCTCTTTTAAACCAATACAACCAACAGGATTCACGACCATGGGCGCACCCGCTTCCTCCTTCGCCGCACAACAACGCCGCAATCAGGCCCTTCTCGCTTCGTCTCCCTACCTCAAGGACAAGGTCGAAAGCAAGGTCCTGCCCTTCCGCATCGATCTCGACGCCGATGCCCTGAGCGACGCGCAAATCGCCGCCCTCAACGCCCTCGAAAAGAAAGCCGCCGCCACCGCGCTGGCCTCCCTCGCCTCCCTCGCCAAAATCGGTGAGCTCGACCACCTCGGCGGTGGCCTCGAACTGATTCCCTCCCTGCTGATGACCCTCGGTATCGCCGATTACGAAGCCCGCCAGTACACCATCGAACACGCCCACACCTCCATCGGCTACTACGCCGCCCTGAGCGCGCTGGGCTTCATCGACTCCTCCGTGGTGGTCGACACTTTCCGCCGTTCCATCGACATCGCCGGCCACGTCTCCTGGCTCCCCGGTGGCACGCAGATGAACGGCGGACGTCTCGGCGTCATGGTGCCCGTGGCCGTCGGCCAGTCCCTCGCCGCCAAATCCTTTCACGGCGACAAAGCCCTCACCGTTTGCCACTGCGGCGATGCGGCCTGGATTTCCGGACAGGCCCTCAACGGCTTCAACGGCGCCGACCTGCACGGCGCGCCCATTGTCTTCATCATGCACCGCAACGGCATTCAGCTCTCCGGTGCCTGCAAATCGATCATGGACAAAGATCCCCGCCCGATCATACGCTCGATGGGCATCGAAATCATCGAAATCAGCAGCCTGCACGACAAACAGGCCCTCTTCGCCGCCTACAAACAGGCCGCCGCCCTGGCCCGCGCCGGACGCCCGAGTCTGATCTACCCCACCGGATTCCAGACCACCGTCGCCGGCTTCGAAAAAACCTACACGCTCTGCCCCATTGTCGCCGACTTCGCGGCAAAACACGGCGTGGCCATGGACACCCCGATCTGGGTCCCGGGCTCGCTGATGTCCTGGCGCGACGTGATCCCGATGATCGAGTGCGTCTTCCTCGTCAACGGCCTCAAAGGCGGTGAAGGCCACCACGACGGCCACATGAAGGGCCGCGAACTGTCCAAGGTTCTCTCCAACCCGCTGTTTGCGGACCTGGAAGAGGAAACCGAGGCCCTGAGTAAACTTAACGACGCCCCCAAACGTGTGGTCGTCACCCACAAACGGCCCGCGCCCGGTTCGCTGAACCTGGCGATCGACCCGGCGGTGCGCGGCAAGGTCGAACTGCCCGGCGTCGGCAAAAGCGTCAGCGCCCGCGCCGGCGTGGAACTGGCCTATCAGCTCGTGGCCAAAACCTATCCCGCGCGCTTCTTCAACGTCAGTTGCGACCTCGACCCCTCGACCAAACTGGCCAAGGCCGTCGCCGCGATTCCCGCGAAAAACAACTACCAGATGAGCATCGAGGAACAGGTCGCCGCCCTCATGGCCAACGGCATTTCCCTCGCCTCCAACGAGCCGCTGGCCGTGGTCTTCGCCACCTTCTCCGCGTTCTTCGAGGGCATCGCCCGCGAAGGCCTCGAAATGTGGCGCTACACCCGCAACCTCAACGGTGTCAACGAAGGCCTCAACGCCATCATGCACCTCTCCCACGTCGGCGCCTGCACCGGACGCGACCACTTCTCCGGCTGGTCCCTCGACTGGATCACCCTCGCCATGGGCTACCTGCCCTATGTGGACCGCTTCTATACCCCCGCCGATGCCCGCTCCGCGTTCATCGCCTGCTACGACGCTTGCGCCCGCTACGGTGCCCACATCGTCGGCATTCCCCGCGACAACCTTCCCATTCTCGCCAAGGACGACGGCTCCCCGCTCTGGAATCCCGGTGACGAGTGGACGCCCTGCACGCTTCTGCGCGGCAAACCCGGCGCCAGCAAGGTCATTCTCGCCGTGGGCGCCACCGCCTTCATCGCCGAAGCCGCCGCAAAGACGCTGTCCGACACCGACGTCATCGTCGTCAACGGCCTGCCCTTCGGCGAGGCGGAACTCGAAGGCATCATCGCGAAGTACAACGGCGGCGTGGTCACGGTCGAAGACGGCATCATCGGCCACCGCGGCGTCGGCCTGCGCGGTTTTGCCTCCCTCGTGCAGAGCGCGGCCGCCGGCAGCGGCGTCAAACTCGCCCACGTCGGCATCACCGACCCCAGCGTTGCGCCCTCCGAAGGCCACATGGAAGTCTGGGCGCACTTCGGCCTCACCGCCGAAGCCGTCCGCGAAGCCGTCGTCTCGCTCTAACACCAAAGGTGCTGGACAAAAGCCCCAAGGGGGCGCAGCATATCCGCCCCTGTGTGGCAATGCAGGAGATCGTGATGTATCCAGCCCCAAGGGGGCGCGGCATATCAGCCAGGGGTGCAACCCCTGGAATCTCGGTAAAAAAAATGGCGCGGGCTGAAGGCCCGCCGCATAACGTGGTACCCACGCCCGTGCCCCAGTCCGCCGATTATGCGGCGGTCTTTCAGACCGCACCAAAAATCCGACCTGCTTTCCAGGGGTTGCACCCCTGGCTGATATGCGGCCGCACCTTTGGTGCTGGAATGCCTGCGCGGAATGTGTGTACAGGCCCGTGCTTGCCAATGTGCGGAAACGGGGATAAGGAGGGCGTATGCCCGAAACGCATCCCCTCCCCACCCCAACAGTCCAGGAAAAACCCTGGGAGCTGATCGAACGCTTGCTGGGGACGGGCGATGTGGAGACCCTCCAGCAGTTTGTCGACCTCTTGCCGGAAGGGGATCTGGTTTTTGCCGTCTCCCACCTTGAAGAAGAACAACAGCTCCGCCTTCTGGAAGTCCTCCCGCCCGAACTCGCCGCCCGCATTCTCGACGAAGTCCCGCACGTCCAGGCCGCCGAGTGGCTCGAAGACATCACCCCCCGCGCCGCCGCCGCCATCATCGGCGAGCTGCCCTCCGACGAACAGGCCGACTTGATCGGTGACCTCGAGGATGCGGACGCCGAGGCCATTCTCGACGAACTCAGCCCCGCCCGCGCCCACTCCCTGCGCGAACTTGCCCGCTACGAGGACGACGAGGCCGGCGGCCTCATGATCACCGAATTCCTCGCCTATCCCCTCTGGTACAGCACCCAGGACGTGATCGACGACATCCGCGCTGGCGCCGAATCCTACGCCCATTACCCCACCCAGTATCTGTTTGTCATCGACCGCGAACAGCGCCTCGTCGGCGTCCTGCGCCTGCGCGACCTGCTGCTCTCCGCCCGCAACGCCCGCGTGGACCAGATCATGATCGTCCCTCCCCTCTCCGTGGACCACCACGCCAACGTGGAGGCCCTCGACGATTTTTTTGAGCGCCACAGCTTCCTGGCCGTCCCCGTGGTGGACGAACAGGGCCGGCTGCTCGGTGTCGTGACGCGCAGCGACTTCCAGGAAGCCTGGAGCGAACAGGCCGAAGAGGATTTCCTCAAATCCCAGGGCCTCATGGAAGAGGAACTCCGATCCATGCCCCTCTGGCGCCGCGCCAAGGGACGTCTCATTTGGCTGGGGGCGAACGTGTTTCTCAACGCCATCGCGGCCTCCGTGATCGCGATGCATCAGGACACCCTGTCCGCCGTGATCGCCCTCGCCGTTTTTCTGCCGATCGTCTCCGACATGAGCGGAAACGCGGGCTTTCAGGCGGCCGCCGTGAGCATGCGCGAACTCGCCCTGGGCGTGGTGCGTCCCGAGGAATTGTGGAGGGTCTTCTGCAAGGAAGTTTCCGTCGGCCTGCTCAACGGCCTGGTGCTCGGTCTGCTCCTCGGCGGCCTCGCCTGGGCCTGGAAAGGCAACCCCTGGCTCGGACTCGTGGCCGGCGGCGCGATGGCCCTCAACACCGTCATCTCCGTCGTCATCGGCGGCACCATGCCCCTGATCCTCCGCAAATTCAACAAAGACCCCGCTCTGGCCTCCGGCCCCATCCTCACCACCCTCACCGACATGGCAGGCTTTTTCCTCGTGCTCACCTTCGCCGCCGCCCTTCTGGAAAAAATTCAAACATGAACCGCAACGGCCAAGGACTTCTCTTTCGCATTCGACTCGGCTCCCGCTGGATGACCCTCTGGTTTCTGGGGATGATCCCGCTGGGTTTCATTCATCTCCCCTCCGTGATTCTGATCCAAAAGGCGGACCCCGAAGATTTTTTCCGCGGCGGATTTCTCCGCTGGATCCTGCTCTGGCGCTACTGGTTCTGGCCTTCTTCCCCCGGACGCCAACCCCATTCCGGCCACTATCTCATCATGACCCGCGATGGCATCCACATCTGGATGCGCCTCCGCTCCGGCCTTCATTACCAGCTCCGCGAGGCCGTCCACCGCGCAAAAACCGGACTCCGATAACCGCCCCCGCGCTTGCAAAGTGTCCATTTCCTTCATAGGCTCCCCCCATGCACTCCCCGCTACAGGTCCTTGGCCCCGACGCCGAAATCGCCTACATGCGCGATACCCTCGGTCTGCGCGAACCCGCCATTCTCCTCGACCGGGTCATCTCCTATTTCACCGTGCTGCAAGCCCGCTCCGCCATGCTCCTGAGCCTCATTTCCCTCTGCCTCACCATCTCCGGCTTCAGCGGACACCGCATCGCCGACGCCGGCCCCGCCTCCGCCCTCCTCCTCGCCCTCGGCATGGCCCTCTCCGTCGTTTCGGCCATTTTTCTCCTCACCGGCCCCCTCCAACTCCGCTGGGCCACCCGCCGCTGCTCGCCCGACGGCTTTGACGCCACCCTCCGCGAACTCCTTCTCCTCCGCGACCTGCGCACCCGGCGTTATCATCTTTCGGTTCTCCTGCTGGTCCTGGGCCTCAGCGCCTACATCGGCGCCGTCATTCTCTCCATCCTGCCCGCCGGAGTCCCGGCATGAGCCGCAAACTCAGCCTCCAGGACATTTGCCGCGAGGTCGGCAAAAACAACATCTACATCGGACAAATCCAGACCGCCCTGGAGCTGCACAAGCCAGAACCCCCGCAGTTCTACTCCCGCGGCTACCTCAACTTTCTCATCAAATGCACCGCCCTGCGCACCTTCGGCGTTGCCCTCGGCGACATGCAGGACCTCTTCCGCAAAGAACTCAAAATCCTCCGCCTCCTCCACCACGACACCCTCTCCCATTCCCCCACCTGGTATCTCGACGCCTGCACGCTGGACACCAAGGACCCGCAGCGCCTCCTCCTCAGCGGCGCCAGCGTCGGCTTTGACCTGCAAGGCGGACCCGTGCAGGACGGCCTCGACTTCGGCACCCCCGAGCCCGAACTCTTCGACAGCCAGCAGATGGGCGAAAGCCTCGAAAACGTGCTCGACCTCTACCGCCGACAGGTCGCCAAAATCCGCAAACGCGTCGAGGAAGAACGCCCCATCATCCGCCAGGCCCTCCAGTGGTCCACCAAAGCCTTCCACCTCGACAACGCATAAGCCAAGAGACTCCCCATGACCCCACGCACGCTCCTTCCCCTTCTCGCCGCCCTCCTCCTGCTGGCCCCCGCCCTCTCCCGCGCGCAAACCAACCTCGAACTCGGCTTCGGCGCCCACTACTGGCGGGTGATCGACGACATTGATGTGGAAGACTTCGACGACGATGGCCTGGCCTACGCCGTCGCGCTGCGCGTGGATGGCGGTCTGCTCGCCCTCCAGGGCGAAGTGGAATTCTTCCCCGAAAACTACGGCGGTGCCACCGAACGCGTCTATGCCCCGCAGGCCCTGGTCATCCTGGGCGATGGCATCTACGTCGGCGTTGGCATCGGCGGATTCTATACCGATGGCGAATTTTCCGACAAGCCCTTCTACCTTCTGCGCGCCGGCCTCGCCATCGCCGCCTTCGGTCCCGTGACCCTCGATCTGTATGCCAACTACTATTTCTCCGACTTCAACGAGTTGGAAGGCAGCGACATCGACACCGACACGATCAGCCTCGGCGCAATGCTCCGCCTCCAGCTCTAACCTATGAACGAAAAACGGGCCGCAGTTCTCACACTCCCGCTCCTGCTGATGGCATTTGCATCCTCTGCTTTTGGGTCGGAATTGCCTGGATATTCCCTGCCTAACCTTGTTCAGGATTCGGACGTTATCGTTGTTGGGGTTGTGGAGAGAGGGAAAGACGAAATCGTTCTTCGCGTATCCGAGGTGTTGAAGGGCGACAACATCGACTCGTTGACAATGACAACGACGGAAATCGGGTTCGGGGATGAAGTGACTCCCGTTGGCGAGCCAGGCATACATTTCCTGAGGAAACAAGGGCTAGGCTTTGCGCCGTTTCATTCAAATTCCTACAAGACCATCGCGGAGATGGAAGCGGTGAGAACCGTTTTGGACATGTTTGCCGATCCAGGCCCCTTCCTGGATCTCAGCCATAAGCCCGAGAATTCTGACATTGTATTTGTTCTGGGGGAAGTATTCGCCGGATGGAGGATCAGCAGCACAGAAATTCCTTCTTTGAGTCACTCAATGGCCCGCTTTGTGGACAAGTACTATGAAGTTGGGCCCTGGGCTGATCATCTTGTCGTAACCCTTGAATGTGAGATTGATGCCAACGGCGTTGTGCATATCACGTCCGCAGAACCCAAAGGACCTCTGACTCAATTCTTCGAGGAGCGCTTGCTCGCGGCATCCAGCTGGTCAAGCGTAAAAACTGTTCTGAAAACCCACTTCCGTGTGACCTTGGATGCCCGCAATCCCCGGAAAGTCGGATCGGCACAGTACACGGACGCCGTTCTTTACCTGAGGGGACGGCTCAACTCCTCCGACGCAAGCATCGTGGTTTCGGCTCTGGTGGCACTCGCCAAACTGCGGGACAGTGACGCTGTGCCACTTGTTATTCCTTTGTTGTGGCACGAGGACAGAAATGTACAAATGACAGCCATACAGTTCCTGGGATGGTCTCAGAGCAAGCTTGCGGCAAAGCCATTGTGCACGATGCTGGATATGTTCTCAGGGGGCTTCGCGAAGAATCATATCCTTGCGGAGGAAGTGGCCGTTGCTCTGGAAAAAATTGACGTTGCGGAGAGTTTGCCGTTTCTTGAACGAGCGGCGTGTCAGGGTGTTTCGAGGGCCATTGAAGCCGTAGGCGCAATCGGCAACACCGAGTCGTTCGAAGTCATGTTGGAGGCGGCCAAGCGTGATCCGCAGCGTTGTGCGTATATGGTCAATGGGTTCTATTGGCTGGTCCGGCGCTCCAACAAAAAGACCGAGGAGTGGATGTCCAATTCGACTTGGAGCAAAGATATTGGGATGGCAAAAATTCCAATGTGGGTTGCGTGGTGGGATTCCAATAAAAAAGACTTCAACGTCATAAAGACCCAACGTGAGGCCATTGAACCAGACCTCAGTTTATAGGCTTCACAGGGCAGATTTGATCGCAAGGTCAAATGCTGACTTTATCAGAATTGATACATGAAAAGGACGTGCCACGTGCCTTCGTCGCGTAGCGACGGTCCAGGAGTAGCCGTGGATTTCAATCCACGGACTGTGTTCCCCCCATCAACAAGCGCGTCGCGTAGCGACGCTTGACGGACATGGGGGTTTCAACCCCATCTGACGACTGCGGGGATTGAAATCCCCTAGTCTCTGAACCGTCGCTACGCGACAAAGAGACATTTGAATCTGCGCTCCAATTCCGCACAAAAGGCTTTCAAACTAAGGTCTGGGGTTGAGACGCCCTCGCAACGGGCGGCGAATACCCACCACCCAGTTGTTCGCCGTTCCAGTCTCTCTTCAACATCGCGTACATGGCGTGATCAACGAAGTGGTCGTAAAGCCACTCTGCATCTCGAATGACACCTTCCAGCGTGAAGCCGAGACGCTCGGGAATTGCGCGACTTCTACGGTTGCCGACCGCGGCAGGAATCTGGACTCGGTTGAGGCCGTACGCGGTAAAAGCATGTGAGATCAGAACCCGGCAACACCTCGTCATGATCCCGCGTCCAACGGCGTCACGCGCCAACCAGTATCCGATTTCAACCGACTTGTTGTTCCACCGGATCGGGTGGTAACCCGCAATGCCGACAATGCGTCCACGAAACTCGATGGCACAGGTGAATCCCTGGTTGGCGGCTTCTTGGCGCAAAGTCGCCTGAATGAAGGCGAGGCTGTCATGTGACGTGGTATTGGCGTCCAACCAAGGCAACCATTCGCGGAGATGGTCCCGGTTTCCATCCACGACCCGGAAAAGAGCTTCGGCATCGCCCTCGGACAGGGTTCTGAGTCTCAACTCATCGTCTATTCGTGTATCGTACATCATCTTCCTCTCGGCGAACGTCACTTCTGTGGGTTTCGAGCGGCGTGAGAATACCCACCAGAAGCTTGTTGGCTGTCCTTCTTCAATTCCCCACGTGCCACAATGAACGCTGAGATGGCCAGTGAGGGCCCAGCGCACAGAATGGCCCCGCCGATTGCCCCGACGGATGCGACAGATTGTGGTCCCAGAGGATTCATATTCCACAATCGGCCACCTTCGCCCGGAATGGATACTCTGGATGGACAATCATCCGTTGTGCCCGAGTCCCATTTGAGACGGGTGATGTCTGGGATTTGGTTTCGAAGGGCTGTTGCCAGACCGATTAAGAAGACGACGCAAGTTCCGACAAGGGGTGCCCAGGCGTAACGGGCTGGGAGCCCGAATGAAAAACCAAGGTACCAGATCACGCCGTAGACCATGGCGTACGTTATCGCCGTTGTGAAAGTCGCCATAACGGCGAACATCAGAAATAGTGCTATGGCCTTGCCGATGTTTTTCATTTTTAGTTCAGCCAACAAGTTATTGAGCGATTTTCAGATAACTTGCGCGAATTCAGTCGTTGCGGCAAGTTTTTTTCTTCATTTTGGCTTTAAAACCCCATGCGCCAATCATGTAACTCCATTAAAATCATGGTAAAGGTCCTGCGTATATCTCCATGAACTCCCCGCCAGCGGATGGATTTCTCCCGAAGCTCGGAAGGGACGGTTGCGTCGGCTTCCGTCGTTCGGAAAGGTTACTTGCGTTGCGGCCAAGGCGATCCCCGCTGCACTCCCGTCTTGCCCGAGGCGGGGCTTGTGGGTATGCAGGGGTCATGGCTGCCTCTTCCCAACCGTTTGTTCATCTGCATCTGCACAGCGATTATTCGCTGCTCGACTCGTCGCTCCAGGTCAAAACGGCGGTGAAACGTGCGGCGAAGCTGGGCATGCCCGCATTGGCGCTGACCGACCATGCGGTGCTGCACGGGGCCATCAATTTCTACAAGGCCTGCCACGCGGAAGGCATCAAGCCAATCGTGGGCTGCGAGTTCTACGTGGCCAAGGACCGCCTCGAAAAATCGCGCCAGGCGGGTTCCAACCACCACCTGCTGCTGCTCGCGAAGGACATCGAGGGCTACCACAACCTGGCGCGGCTGAGTTCCATCGCGCACCTGGAGGGCTTCTACTACAAGCCGCGCGTGGACTTCGACCTGCTCCAGCGCCACAGCGCGGGGCTGATCGCCACCTCCTGCTGCGAACGCGGCGAAATCCCCGCTCTTCTGCTCGACGGCAACCTGCGCGAGGCGGAGGCCCTCGCCGGACGCTACCGCGACCTCTACGGCGCGGAGAATTTTTTTCTCGAACTCGAAGACCATGGCAAGGAGTCGGAAAAGAAAATCTGCCAGGAAATTCTCGGCCTCTCCAAACGCATGGGCATCCCGCTCGTGGCCACCAACGACGTTCACTACCTCGAACGCGCCCACGCCGAAGCCCACGACCTGCTGCTCTGCCTGCAGGGGCAGTCCAAGTTCCGCGACGAACGCCGCATCCGTTTCGCCAGCGACCAGTACTACTTCAAAACCCAGTCCGAAATGTGGCAGCTCTTCGGCGAAGTCCCCGAGGCGCTGCACAACACCCTAGAAATCGCCGACCGCTGCAACCTCGTCCTCAAACTCGAAAAAGACGCCCAGCTGCATTTCCCGGTCTATCCCCTGCCCGGAGAGTTTGCCACGCACGACGACTACCTGCGCCACATCTCAGTGGAGGGCATCAAACACCGCTACAAGGGTGCCGACATCCTCAACGTGCAGAGCGATCCGGAACGCGTGCTGTGCGAACGTTTCGACAGGGAATTCGGAGTCATCCAGAAAACCGGCTACCTCAACTATTTCCTCGTCGTCTGGGACTTCATCAACTGGGCCAAGACCAACGGCATTCCCGTCGGCCCCGGACGCGGCTCCGGCGCGGGCAGCCTCGTGGCCTACGTGATGGGCATCACCGACATCGATCCGCTGCGTTTCGACCTCCTTTTCGAGCGTTTCCTCAATCCGGACCGCGTGTCGCCCCCCGACTTCGACGTGGACTTCTGCCAGACCCGCCGCGGCGAAGTCATCGAATATGTGAAGCGCAAATACGGCCCCGAAAATTGCGCCCAGATCGCCACCTTCGGCACCCTCGGCGCGAAGACGATCATCCGCGACCTGGGCCGCGTGCTGGAGATTCCGCTGGCCCACTGCGACAAGCTCGCAAAGATGGTGCCGGAAGATCCGAGCATGACCCTCGAAAAGGCGGAGGAGCAGAATCCAGAATTCAAACAGATGATCAAGACCGATCCGGACGCGCAGAAAATCATGCAGTACGCGCGCATTCTCGAAGGCCTGCACCGCAATCAGGGCACGCACGCGGCGGGTGTGGTCATTGGCGAAACGCTGCTTATGGACATCGTCCCGCTCTGCCGCGACAAAGACGGCCAGTCTGTGGCGCAGTACGAGATGAAGCCGCTGGAGATGACGGGCCTGCTGAAGATGGATTTCCTTGGCCTCAAAACCCTCTCCGTCATTCAGGAGGCCGTCAAGAACGTGAAGGCCACGCGGGGCATCGACCTCGATGTCTCCACCCTGCCGCTGGACGATCCAATGACCTTCGAGCTGCTCGGGCGCGGCGACACGGTGGCCGTGTTCCAGGTTGAATCTCATGGCATGAGGGACATGCTGAAACAGTTCCAGGCGGACAAGATCGAGGAAATCATCGCGCTCATCGCGCTCTACCGTCCGGGTCCGATGGACATGATTCCCGACTTCATCGCCTGCAAACACGGGCGCAAGCCCATCGAGTATCCGCACCCGCTGCTGGAGAGCGTGCTCAAGGAAACCTACGGCGTGTTCATCTATCAGGAACAGGTGCAGCGCGCCTCCAACGTGCTCGCGGGCTTCAGCCTCGCCCAGGGCGATTTGCTGCGCCGCGCGATGGGCAAAAAAGACGCCGCGATCATGGAGCAGCAGCGCGCGAAGTTCGTGGACGGCTGTGTGCAGCTCAACAACATCCCCGCCAAACAAGCCGGGGAGATTTTTGACCTGATCGAGAAATTCGCGAGTTACGGCTTCAACAAATCGCACTCGGCGGCGTATGCCTTCCTGACCTTTCAGACGGCCTACCTGAAGGCGCATTATCCGGCGGAGTTCATGGCGGCGGTGCTGACCCTGGAAATCGGCAATTCGGAAAAACTCATGGGCTTCATCGCCGAGTGCCGTCCCATGGGCATGGACGTGTTGCCGCCGGACGTGCAACTCTCGGAAGCAACCTTCCGGCCTGAAGGTGCGAACATCCGTTTCGGCCTGGCGGGCATCAAGGGCGTGGGCGCGGCGGCGGTGGACGTGCTGGTCAAGGAGCGCCGCGCGAACGGTCCCTTCAAGGGCTTCATGGATTTCTGCTCGCGGGTGAACAGCCGCGAAGTCAATAAACGCTGTCTGGAGTCGCTGATCAAGGCCGGGGCCTTTGACTGGAGCGGCATTTCGCGGGCGCGGCTTTTTGCCGGCATGGACTTTGCGTTGCAGCGCTCCGAATCCATGCGCAACGACCGGGCGCAGGGACAAACCAGCCTCTTCGACCTGATCGGCGGTGGCGGGCAGGGCGATCTGAGCGACAACGAACTTCCCGAAGCGGCGCACTGGAGCGCCAGCGAAATGCTCGCCTACGAAAAGGACCTGCTCGGTTTCTACATTTCCGGCCATCCGCTGGAGGAGTTCGAGTGGGAAATCAAAACCTACAGCACGCACAGCCTGCTGGACCTCGGCGGATTGGCCGAGGGCACGTCGGTGCGCGTGGCCGGGCTGATCACCGAGTGGCGTAAATTTTTCACCAAAAGCGAAACCGAGATGGCGACCTTCAAGCTGGAGGGACTCAGCGGCGGCATCCAGGCGGCGATGTACCAGGAACAAGTGCAGCAGTTCGCGGCCGGACTGCACGACAACCTGCCCGTGATGCTGGCGGCGGACGTAAAACCGCGCGACGGCGAGGCGAGGCTGGTGGTGCAGGAAATCTTTCCGCTATCCAAAGCACCGTCCTTGTACGCCGAGCGGGTAAGCCTGCACCTCACGGAGGCGCAGGTCCAGCCTGACAAGCTCAAGGAACTCCGCGAGCGGGTGCAGGAACATCCCGGCCACACGATGCTGCACTTCTGCGTGAGTTTTCCCAGCGGCGAACGCGTTTTCCTCAGCAGCGACGCCGCCTTTAAAGTCAGCGCCGATCACCACTTCGTCCAGGCCGCCGAGCAGCTTTTTGGCGAAGGGACGGTCTTTGTGCAGGCGAAAACCGATGTCTGCCGCTTTCCCCGCAAGGCCGGGCGTTTCCCGCCGCGGCGCTGACGTCTGAGACCCACGGCTGCACGCACCCCATGCCGCCAAAACCGCAGATCTTCACTGAAGTCAGATGACGTCGACCCCGGAAAAGGTGCTGAAGTCGGCAGGATTGTAGGTTTTGAGTTTACGCAGTCCGTGACAGGCCATGGCGGCGACGAGATTGGCGTCGTGGATGCGTTTGCCACTGAGGCCATGTGCGCGGATCAGGGCGAGGAGCTGGTCTGTTGTGTCGCTGTCTTCCCCCAGTATTTGGAAAAAACGACGGAAACGCTGGATGTTTTCGCAGGCGTCCGTTGAGGACAGTCCCAGACCGTTGACCTCCTGAGGACGCGTGGCCACGACGAGGTATTCCCTGAATATCTGTGTGGTCACAAAAAGGCGCACGGCCCCCCTCAAACCGCTGTCCAGAAATTCGACAGCCTCCACATGCCGCTCCCGGTCGGTGTCCGTGGCGGCCAGGAGCACATTGGTGTCCACAAAAATTCGTTTATCGTCCGTCATCGCCATACAGCGCCTCCCGTGGCCAGGAGCTGTTTCGCTTACCGCTGGATATGGTGTGCAATCCGCCAAGCACCGAATCGTCGACTGGCGCTTCGGGCAAGGTCATTCGCGCGGCGTCATGCAGCAGCGCCTCCACCTCTTTTTGCAACGAACGCCGATGCCGCCGGGCCCGCCGTTTCAGCCCCTCCAACGTTTCCTCATCCAACTGTCGAATCAGTATTGATTTCATACCAGTATTAATATGATACCATATTGTTTTGTCAAACCCTTTTGGTTTCGATTATTGCAACAGTTGCAATATTAAACTTTCAACAGATTCCCTATTGAAAATTGAGGTGCCTGAGGTACGCCAACAGAATCCGCCTGTGGGTTCCTTGGTCCTACTCCCTGGGCATTTTCAGCCACTTGGTCTTGCTTTGGCTGCTTTTGACGACGGTTTCGATGAAGGCCATGCCGCGGACGCCGTCGGCGATTGTGGGGAAATCGAGGTGTTCGGGCTTGGGTTTTTTTCCGGCCAGTCGGGCGGCGAGGGCGTCGGCATAGTTGCGGTAGAGGTTGGCGAAGGCTTCGAGGAAGGCTTCCGGGTGGCCGGCGGGCAGGCGGCAGTTCGCGAGGGCGGTGGCGCTCAGGTGGGAATTGTTTCCGCCGGGGGTCAGGACCTCCATCGGGCGGTCGGCGTGGTACAGGAACAGACGGTTGGGTTCCGCCTGCACCCACTTGAGGCCGCCCTTGGTGCCGTAGACGCGGATGTTGAGCCCGTTTTCCTCGCCGATGGAAATCTGGCTGGCGTGCAGCACGCCCCGGGCCCCGTTTTCAAAACGCAGGAGCACATTGCCGTCGTCCTCCAGCGCGCGCCCGGCGACAAAGGTGGTCAGATCGGCGCAGAGTTCGCTGATGCGCAGTCCGGTGATGTACTCGGCTAGGTTTTCGGCGTGCGTGCCAATGTCGCCCATGCAGCAGGAAATGCCGGCGCGTTTGGGATCGGTGCGCCAGTCCGCCTGCTTTTGTCCGGTGGATTCGAGGGCGGTGGCGAGCCAGCCCTGCGGATACTCGACAACCACCTTGCGGATCTCTCCCAGTTTGCCCTTGCGCACCCGGTCGCGCGCCTCCTTGACCAGCGGATAGCCGGTGTAATTGTGGGTAAGACCGTATTGCAGCCCGCTTTTCTCGACCAGCTTCCGGAGGGCGCGGGCCTCGGCCAGGCTGAAGGTCGCCGGTTTGTCGGACATGACGTGAAAGCCCGATTCCAAAGCCAGTTTGGCCACCGGAAAGTGCGTGGAATTGGGGGTGACAATCGACACGAAGTGCATGCGCTCGCCTGCGGGCAGCGCCGCTTCGGCCCGGAACATCTCCTCGTAACTGCCGTACACGCGCCCGGGATTCAGCCCCAGCGCGGCCCCGGAGCGTTTCGAGCGTTCGGAGTCAGAGCTGAAAGCCCCGCAGACGAGTTCAATCCGGTTGTCGAGACGGGCGGCCATGCGGTGGACTTCGCCGATAAACGCTCCTTCACCGCCGCCCACCATGCCCATGCGTATTTTTTGCAGTGTTTTCATCCAAAAGGTCTCCAGGTTCGAGGGGTTGATAAAAGGGATGTCCCATGCTCCCGATTTTTCCGCCGCTGGCAATCCAAAAAACGGGAATTGTGCAAGACCCCGAGCCCTCTCTTGCTTTTGCGGCCTCCGTCCATATCGTGTGTCCACATGAAACTCGCTTTTATCACCCCCCGCTACGCTCCCGGCGGCGTCGTCGGCGGCGCGGAAACCCTCATCCGCTGGCTCGCCCGGCTCTGCGCGGAACATCAACACGACGTCCATCTGCTCACCACCTGCGCGACGGACCACTTCTCCTGGCGCAACGATCGTCCCCCCGGCGTCGAAAGCGCCGAGGGCATGACCGTCCACTATTTCGAGGTGAACCCCGACCGCGACGTGGACAGCTTCCTGCGCATCCAGAACAAAATCGACAAGCGTCAGAACGTCCCGCGCGACGAGCAGGAGCAGTGGGCCGCCAACTCCGTCTGCAGCCGCAGCCTTTGCCAGTGGCTCGCCTCCCACGCGAACGAATTCGACGCGATCCTCGCCGGCCCCTATCTTTTCGGCATCACCCTCCAAGCCGCCGCCATTGCCCCGGAAAAAACCTGGCTCATCCCCTGCCTGCACGACGAACCCTACGCCCGCCTCGACATCGTCGCCGACATGTTCCGCCGCGTCCGCGGCTGCCTGTTCAACGCCGAGCCCGAAAAGGAGTTCGCCGAAACCCTCTACGGCCTCGCGCCCTCGCCAACCCACCGCGTGATCGGCATGGGCCTCGACGCGTTTGAGGCCGATCCCGGCGCCTTCGCCGCCCGTCACGGCATCCGCGACCCCTACGTCCTCTACTGCGGACGCCGCGAGGCCGGCAAAAACACGCCCCTGCTGCTCGACTACCTCGACGCCTACCTCCAGCGCCGCGAACGCCCACTCCACCTCGTCCTCACCGGCGGCGGGGACTACGACGCCCCCGAGCGCCTCCGCCCGCGCATCCTCGACTTCGGTTTCGTCTCCGAACAGGAAAAACGCGAAGCCATGGCCGGTGCCCAGGTCTTCATCCATCCCTCCACCAACGAAAGTTTCGGCATCGTCCTCCTCGAAGCCTGGCTCGCCGGCGTCCCTGCCCTCGTGCACGCCCGCTCCGCCGTGCTTTCCTGGCAATGCCGCCAGGCCAACGCCGGCCTCTGGTTTTCCTACTATCCCGAATTCGAGGCCATGCTCGACCTCCTCCTCGACACCCCCACCCTCCGCCACACGCTCGGCCAAAACGGCCGCCGCTTCGTGGAGTCCACCTACAGCCGCGGCGCCATCGCCCAGCGACTGTTTTCCCTCCTGACCCCCTGACCCCATGCGCCAAGCCCCGCCCCCCCTCGACTGGAACGCCCTCCGCGACCTCCGCGACCGTTTCCTCTCCGCCGAACCCATTTCCCAGCCCTACTGGATTTCCCGCGAACAGCTCGACGCCTACGACGCCACCCTCGGCGAACGCATCGGCTGGAAATGGGACGCCGTTCTCGCCGAACTCGCCGCCCGCGGCTGGAAACCGCCCGCCGACACCCTCTGCGACTTCGGCTGCGGCAGCGGAATCGCCGCCCGCCGCGTGCTCGGGTTCTGGCCCGACCATTTCCGATCCGTCACCCTCTGGGACACCTCGTCCATCGCCATGGCCTACGCCCGCGAAATGATTCAACGGGAGTTCCCCGGCGTCCGCATAACCCTCGCGCCCTCCGCGCCCCAGGTCAGCGGCGTCGGCCTCGTCAGCCACGTGCTCACCGAACTCGGCCCCGAAGACCGGGACCGCATCCTCGAACCTCTCCGCAGCGCCCGCGCCCTGCTCTGGGTCGAGCCCGGCACCAAAGAGGCCTCCCAGCGCCTCGTCGCCGTCCGCGAAACGCTGCGCGACAGCTTTGTGCCCGTCGCCCCCTGCACCCACACGACGACCTGTCCGATGCTTCAGCCGGAAAACGCCGCCCACTGGTGCCACCACTTCGCCCCCGCCCCGCGCGGCACGCATCAGGACCCCTTCTGGGGACATTTCCGGCGCGAACTCAACCTCGACATCGGCCCCGTCGCCTACAGTTTTCTCGTGCTCGACCGCCAGCCCCGCATCGACGAAGGCCTCGCGCACCTCATCGGACACCCACTGCGCTCCCCGAAATTCCTCCGCGTCCTCAGTTGCGATGCCAGCGGTTTGCACGACCGCGTGTGCAGCCGCCGCTCCGGTGCCATCTACCGTCCCCTCAAAAACGCCGTCAGCCCCGCCATCTACCGACTCGAACTCCGCAAAAACCGCATCGTCGGAGGCTCCTGGATTCCCAACGGCGACCCCGGCGCGGAGGACGACTGTCCAGACGATCCCGATGTTGCGGATTGACAATTTCCCTGCGTCCCGCATCGTGGCTCCATGCCCAGCTTCCACTACAACGCCCGCAGCCGCGAAGGACAATCCGAACCCGGAGTCCTGGAGGCGCGCGACCGCCGCGACGCCCTCCAGCAGTTGCAGAACCGCGGGCTTATCCCGATTTCGGTGGAGGAGAAAGCGCCCGTCCGCAGCGCGAAGGCCTCTCCCGGCAAGGGGACCCGGGCAACGCCGCGCCCGAGCGGGGGCTACCGTCTGCCGATCGCCGTGGTCCTCCAGTTTTCCATGGACCTGCGCGACCTGCTCTCCGCCGGCATGACCCTCGGGTCCGCCGTGCAGAAACTCGCCCGGCAAAGTGGTCAGCCGCAGCGAACCCTGGTCCTCAGCGCCGTGCACGAAGACATCGTCCAGGGCAAAAGCCTCTCCGAGGCGCTGGCCAAACATCCACGCAGTTTTTCCGAGTTCTATGTGTCGCTGGTCCGCGCCGGCGAGGCGGCGGGCCAGTTGCAGGACGCTCTCGAAAACGCGGTGCGGCACTACGAACGCGCCGCGCAGGCCCGCGAACAGGTCGTCGGCGCACTGGTGTACCCCTGCATCGTCGCGGTCTTCGGCGTGCTCACCATCGTCGCCTGCCTGATCTGGGTCATCCCCAACTTCACGCAGATTTTCCTCGATCTGGACCAGGCCCTGCCGGGGCCGACCCGCCTGCTGATTTTTCTGAGCAACGCCCTGCTCAAGTACGGCCTGTTGCTCGTGCTCCTGCTCGCTCTCGCGGGGGTCGCCTTCACCCGCTGGCGCAAAACGCCCTCCGGACGCTTCGCCTGGCACAAATTCCTCCTGCGCGCGCCGGTTTTCAACCGCATGATCCGCTCCGCCGCCTACGCGAACTTCGCCCGCACCCTGTCCAACCTGCTCATCAACGGCGTGCCGGTGCTGCGCGCCCTCGACATCGTCAAAAACACCGCCAACAACGCCGTGCTCGAACGCGAAATCGGCCTGCTGAAAAACCGGGTCACGGACGGTTCCTCGCTGTCCCGGCCCCTGGCTGAAAGCGGCGTGTTTCCTGAAGTGTTCACCGACATGCTGTCCGTGGGCGAGGAGGCCGGCGAAGTGCCGCGCTCCCTGGCGCAGATCGCCCGGCGCTACGACCAGGAACTCACCCGCAACATCAAACTGCTCACCACCGTGCTCGAACCGCTGCTGATGGTTCTCATCGCCGGGGCCGTCGCCTTCGTGGCCATTTCGATGCTTTTGCCCGTCTTTCAGTTGACCAAAGGCCTGCGCTAGGCCCACCGTTCTGTTTGCCGTCTGTATGTCTCCAAACCTGTGGTCCCGTGTTCCGGATGCGGTCTGAAGGTCCGCAACAACCCCGGCGACAAAAGGCGCTTGCACGAAGTTGTCATAGTCCCGGATTTATCCGGAAGTCAGCCCAGGACCGTTCACGGTCCGAACTCAGCGTCCCCTGCCCCGCATCCGCACGCTGAAGCGTGCTTGCTGACTTCCGGATAAATCCGGGACTCGGGCGACATGCAGCCGGAATGCGGCGCTCCTTTGGAGCTGGAAATCACCCATCCAACCTGCACCTGATTCGGATATGCGCCCACTGAGGTCTTGGGTCTTTCAGGTGTCTTGACTCCGTAGGGGCCACGAGCTACTTGTAGAGTATATGAAAAACGCCTCCCATATGCATGCGCAGCTGAACCCTTCCATAGTCCTGCGTTCCATTGGCCCAAACGAGAGTCTTGCGCTTACCCGTTTCGATAACAAAGCGCCTGAATTGCAACATTCCACAAAATATGCACCTCCCGTTTTTCCAGATTTCGTCACCCGTGCCGAAACCACTTGGGGAACCGGCTGGGCGGTATCCCCGTCACAAAACCTGCTCGATGAGGCGCGGGGCGAACGATGAGAAAATACTGTGATAATTGGATGATTGTGGCCTTCGTGGCCATTTCCATGCTTTTGCCCGTCTTTCAGTTGACCAAAGGCCTGCGCTAGGCAATAATCTACC
>CAZCFM010000051.1:0-8914 GCA_964497855.1 uncultured Verrucomicrobiota bacterium
TCGCCACCTCTGTATTACCGCGGCTGCTGGCACAGAGTTAGCCGTGGCTTCCTTTGAAGGTACCGTCAAACTTTCGGAGTATTCGTCCGAGAGCTGTTCTTTCCTTCCGACAGGAGTTTACAATCCGAAGACCTTCATCCTCCACGCGGCGTCGCTTCGTCACACTTTCGTGCATTGCGAAAGATTCTCGACTGCAGCCTCCCGTAGGAGTCTGGGCAGTGTCTCAGTCCCAGTGTGGCTGACCATCCTCTCAGACCAGCTACCCGTCTTAGCCTTGGTGAGCCATTACCTCACCAACAAGCTGATAGGACTTGGGCCCATCAAGAAGCGAGAGGTCCGAAGACCCCCCCTTTAAACAATCCCGCAGATGCGGGACGATCACATTCGGCATTACCCCCAGTTTCCCGGGGCTATTCCGAACTTCTAGGCAGGTTACCCAAGTATTCCTCACCCGTTCGCCGCTTTCACTTCCAAGCAAGCTTGAAAGATCACGCTCGACTTGCATGCCTAATCCACGCCGCCAGCGTTCGTTCTGAGCCAGGATCAAACTCTCCATAATAAATTTTATAGAGAAATTTAATCTGCTCCAATTTGGAGTTTCAATAAATTTCCGTAAGGGTTCGCACAAGCTCTACAAATCACATCATTTCTGAATCGAAATAACATTACTTGCCAACAAGTCAAAGAACAGGGAGGCCGGAGTGACTTTCGTCATCGCAATCCTCGTAAATCGGGTCCGGCATCTTAGCCGAAACTCACTCACTGTGTCAACGGATATTTTCACTTTTTTTTCACGATCCCGAAGATCGCGTTTCCGTTGCCGCAGAAGCTGGATGAACAGGTCAGGGTTTCCTGACGGGAGGGCGGACACTACGGATTTTATTTCCGTCGTCAACACCTATTTTCATCTTTTTTTACCCGCCGTCCGCCGAAGCGGAGGGGATGAACATGCGGCACCGGTGGGGGTTCCGCGAAGGGAGGCGCACCATAGGGAAATTCTTTTCAGGGTCAACTCGTTTTTTGATTTTTTTTACAACAACGCATCCCTCTTCATCCCAGCCCCGTTTTTACTGGGGTTTTCATGGGGAAACAGGCCTCCGCTTCGATATTTACAACCTGACCCCCGCCAAGCGCCAGTCTCTGCGGGCTTGCAACACGGGCAGTCTGTGGCAGAATGGAATCTCATCCCTATACGGAGTCCCCCATGTCCACCCCTTCCCTTCCCTCCTCTTCCGACACCTCTTTCGAAGACGCCCTGAAACGTCTCGAAGCCCTCGTTGCCGAAATGGAGGGTGGCGGACTCTCCCTCGATCAAATGATCGCCCGCTTCGAGGAGGGCAGCGCCCTCTCCGATCTCTGCGGCAAAAAACTTTCGGAAGTTGAACGCCGCATCGAAAAACTGGTCCGTAAGGATGGTCAAATTTCCACGGAATCCTTTAAACCTGAATCATGAAAACATCCCTACTCCCCTTGCTTTTCCTGCTGCTTGCAAGCGCCTGCACGGAGCAACGCCCCGCCCCGGCCCCGCCGCCGCCCACCCCCGTTCCCTCCATTCCCCTGGTCCCCATCGACCTGAGCCAAGCCCCGCCGATGCTGGTTGCCCAGCACCTGAACACAGCCATGGCCGATGCCGTGGAAAAAGTTCTCCCGAGCGTTGTCGTGATCCGCACCGAGGCCACCCAGGTCGTGCTCGACGGGTATGGCCGCCTCTTGCACGAGGCGCATCGTCCGGTGGGCCAGGGTTCCGGGGTCATCATCCATCCCGCCGGCTTTGTTCTCACCAACAACCACGTGCTTCAGGGCGGTCAGCGCATCGAAGTGATTCTTCAGAACGAACGCGTCTACGAGGCCGAACTTGTTGGACGCAACGAGCAGACAGACATCGCCGTGCTGAAAATCATCAGCAAGGAGACTGAAATGTTTCCCAGCATCGAGCCGGGCAACTCGGACACCATCCGCGTCGGCGAAATGGTGTTGGCCATCGGCTCGCCCTTCAGCTTGAGCAGCACCGTGACACAGGGCGTCGTGAGCCAGAAGGGACGCAACGAGGCAAACCTCCCCATCGTGGATTTTATTCAAACCAGCGCGGCGATCAATCCGGGCAACAGCGGGGGTCCGCTCATCGACATCGAAGGCCGCCTGATCGGCATCAACACGATGATCCGCACGGGCGGCCCGCAGTCCATGGGCAGCATTGGCATTGGCTTCGCGGTGCCCTCGAACACCGCCCTGCGCGCGGCGGAACTGATCATGCAGGGCGTGCATCCCGAGGAGCTGCCCTGGCTCGGTGTGATGATGCAGGACACGCGCTACGGTGTTCTGCTGAGCCGGATTTTCCCGGACAGTCCCGCCGCTGAAGCCGGGCTTCGCCAGGGCGATCTCGTGCTATCCGTGAACCGGAAAAAGATTCGCAGCGGGGCGGAACTGAGCAGCCTGATCCGTCTGAGCCGTACGGGCGATTCCTTGGCGTTCGAAGTGCTGCGGGGACGAGACAGCGTCCAGATTCCGGTGACCACCCGCCTCATGCCGCCGAACACGCGCCCCTGATCAGGTCCTTTCTTGACCCCCAGACCCGCCCCATCCCTTACATTCCCTGGATCTCCAGGATCAGAAGGACATGATGGCAAAACCCACCTCTTCCGGTAACACATGCAGCCACCCATCTTTCCATCCTGCGCCGTCCACCATTCCCCGCCCGGGGCCAACGCCAGCCTGACCCTGGGGGCCTTCGGTCGAGGCTTCAGCATCGACCATGAGCGCAACCAACCGGGGGCGGAAGACGGCGACTGGCTGGTCGCCTGGGGCCACGGGCCGGGCACGGTGCGCTATCTGCCCTTCGCCGCCGGTGTGCAGGGCCTCGACCAGGAGACGGCCCAGATGCAGTCCGCGTCGGCGGATGCGCCCGACACGGTGGCGGCGCGCTGGCGCCCGGTGGCGGCGGCGGCGGTGGCGCGCACACTGACGCCGTCGTGCGACACCTTCACGTGCGGCCCCTTCTCCTTCCGTATCTGGTCGCCCTATCCGCGCATTCCGCGTCCGTCCGCGGCCGACGATCTGCGCCCCTGGAGCCTGCCGGCGATCTGGCTGGAGGTCGAACTCGACAACAGCGCCTGTGATCTCGAAGCCACCATTTTCCTCGGTCTGCGTTGGCGGGCGGCCGGTCGCATGCGGCCCATCGCCTGGGAGGACCCCTCCCTGGCCGGAGTCGCCCTGGGCGAGCGCTGGGCCCTGGCTGCGCTGGTGGCAGATGGCGCCTTCACCATCCGTGACGGGTCGGTGGCGGCGGCGGTCGAACACGCGCGCCCGGTGCTGCGCATGTCCGGGCTGGAAGGCGGCATCGCCTTACGCGTGCCGGCCGGCCAGCGCCGCGTCCTGCGCGCCTGCCTGGCTTGGCAGCACCACGGGCCGGTGACCCAGGGCGTGGTCACCACCTATGCCTTCCAGCGCTTCTGGTCCGATCTGCTGGCGGTGTGCCGCACCGCCCTCGCCGAGGCCCCGCAGCGCCTGACGGCCGCGGCGCAGGATGACGCCGGGCTGCTTGCGCGTTGCGCCGACCGTCCATGGCTGGCGGCGTTCCTGGCGCAGGCGGCCCGCGGATACGCCGCCAACACGCAATTACTTCTGGATCGCGACGGCGGGATCCACTGGTGCGTGCTGGAAGGTCAGTACTGGTGGCGCAACACCCTTGATCTCGCCGCCGACCACCTGGCCTGGGAGCTCGACCGCCACCCCTGGGTGCTGGGCCGGATCATGGCCGACCACCGCGCCCGCCATGCCTACCGGGATCGCATCCGACTGCCCGGAGAGACGGGCTTCCCCCACGCCGGCGGCCTGTCCTTCGCGCATGACCAGGGCAACTGCAGCCAGGTTGCGCCGCCCGGCACCGGCGGTTACGAGCGCCCCGGTGTGCGCGGCTGCTACAGCTTCATGACTCTGGAACAGCTGCTCAACGGCATCTATGTCCTGGCCGCCGCCGAGGTCGAGGAGCCGGAACTGTGGCGCGAGCTGCTCGAGAGCCTGCTGCGTCGCGATCATCCCGACCCGTCACGACGCAGCGGCATCCTGGTGGCCGAAAGCGACCGGGTCGGCGAGGCTGGTGCCGAGATCACCACCTACGACGCCCTCGACCACAGTCTCATGGCCGCGAGCGGCTCGGTGTACATTGGCCTGAAGGGGCTGTGCGCGGCCCTGCTCATCGCCCGCGCCGCGCAGCGCGGCGGGGATGCCGCGACGGCCGCCGCCGCCCGCGCCTGGGCGGCGCAGGCCGAGGCCGCCTGGGCTGCGCGCATGGTCGACGGGCGCTATCCCGCCAATGCCCTCGATCCGGCGGTGACCAGCCGGGTGCTCGCGGCCCTCGACCCCTTCGCCATGCCGCTCCACCTCGGCCTCGGCGACGAACTGGCGGCGCTGCCGGGCCTGCGCACACACCTGGCGCTGCACGCCCGCACCTGCCTGGCCGAGGGATGCCGCCATCCATCTGGCGGCCTTCGCCTGTCGAGCACCGCCGAGATGACCTGGCCCTCGAAGGTGGTCCTCTGCCTGCACGTCCTCGCCTGGCTCGGCTGGGATCTGGAACGCGACGAGTCTGCAGCCCTGCACGAACTGCAGCGCTGGAGCCAGGTTCTGGCTGCGCACGGCACCATCGCCGATCAGATCCGCCTCGATCAGGACGTGGTGGTCGGCGGCGCGTACTACCCGCGCATGGTCAGCGCGGCGGTGCTGCTGGAACCGGCGGACCCCTGAAGTGTCGAGCTGCCACCGCGCGGTGGATCCATCCCTGCGCCGGAGGTGGGCCGGGGGAATCGTTCGTAGAAGGCGAGGGTTTGACGGGCCATGGTTTCCGCGCGGAAGTTTTGGGCCTGTATCAGCCCAGCGGCGGACATGGTTTCGCGCAGCTTGGCGTCGTTGAGCACTTCGACGAGGGCGTTGCGCAGGGCTTTGAGGTCGCCGGGAGGAACCATGCGCGCGGCGCCGCCGGAGACCTCAGGCAGGGAGCTGGCATTGCCGCAGATGACCGGGGTTCCGCAGGCCATGGCCTCGGCCACGGGCAGTCCAAAGCCTTCGTACTCCGACGCGAGCACCACCACCGTCGCCCGCCGATACGCGTCGAGCAAGACCTCGTCCGACACCTGTCCCTCCCAGTCCATGTAGGGGAAAATATCGAGTTGCCGCGCGAGGTTCATGGCCTCGGGATAGCGCGGATCGGGCGGGCCGATGATGCGCAGGCGCGTGCCCACGGGCAGCTTGCGCATGGATTCGGCGAAGGCGGCGACAAGCTGCGGCACGTTCTTGTAGGGGTCGAGGCGTCCGACGTAGAGGATCTCAGGAGGATCGTGACGTTTGGTCGCGGGATTGGGCGTGTAGCGCGGATGCAGTCCGTTGTAGACGACGGCGACTTTGGCGTGGGCGCGGGCGGGAAGTCCAAGGCGCTCGATGACATCGCGGCGTGAGGATTCGCTGACGGTGAGGATGCCGTCGGCGCGGGCGGCGACTTCGCGCATGAGCAGGGCGTAGAGCGGGTAGAGTTTGGATTTGCGCGAGCGCGGCGCGTGGTCGCGGTACACCATCGGGATGAGATCGTGGATGGTGATGACCGCGCGGACGCGTCCGGTCCTGTGGCGCGGAAACCCCCACAGCGGCATCATGTAGTTGGTCGAGTGGTAGAGGTCCACCTGTTGTTTACGCAGAAACGCGGCGAGGCGGAATTGGTTGTCGAGACTGAAGAGTCCGTAGGGCAGAACGGCGTGAGGCCAGTCGCAGGCGCACTCGGTCTTGACGGCTTCGGCGCGGGCGGCGGCGTCGAACAGCAGCAGAAAGCGGTGCCCGCTGCGGAGGGCGGCGAGACTTTGGATGAGCAGGCGGGTGTGCTGGCCGATGCCGGAGGTTTCGGCGGAGATCCAGCGGGCGTCGATGGCGATGTGCATAACGATGTATTTAGCGGGAGGAAGGGAATCAGGCAATCCCGCAATCCCGGAACACGGCCCAGGTTTCTTCGGCGCAGCGTTTCCACGAAAATCCGTCGGCGCGGACGTGGCCGGCGGCGATGAGGCGCTGGCGGGTGTCGCCGTCGTGAAGAAGGCTTTGCAGGGCGGCGACCCAGGCGTCGGGATCGTCGAGCGGTAGAACGATGCCGGCGTCGCCGACAACTTCCGGCAGCGAGCCGCCGGTGGAGCAGACGACGG
Organism: uncultured Verrucomicrobiota bacterium; assembly: GCA_964497855.1. Taxonomy (GTDB): domain Bacteria; phylum Verrucomicrobiota; class Kiritimatiellia; order SS1-B-03-39; family UBA6053; genus CAYLNG01. Next base: position 6,183 of record CAZCFM010000051.1, read on the forward strand.
GGCAGCCCTGGCGCATGGCCTCGATGGGCGGGAGGCCGAAGCCTTCGTAGAGCGAGGGGAAAACGAGGGCGGTGGCGCGTCGGTAGAGGGCGGAGAGCTGGTCGTCGCGGACGTAGTCGAGGTGGCGGATGCGCTCGTGGGCGGGACTGTCGCGGAGGGCGTCGAGAATGGGTTCGGTTTTCCAGCCGCGGGGGCCGCAGAGGATGAGATGTCCGTCGAAATCCTTCAGGCGCTCGAAAACCTGGAAGAGAAAGGCGTGGTTTTTGCGGGGTTCGAGGGTGCCGACGTGAAGGAGGTAGGGACCGTCGATGTTGAGTTCGCGCAGGCGGTCCTCGGCGGCGGCGTGCGAGAGTTCGGCGAGGGCGGGCGGGGGACCGAGCAGGGTGGCGCGGACTTTTTCGGCGGGAAGGTTGTAGGCCTCGCGGATCTCGGCGGCCATGGTTTCGCTGATGGCCAGAATGCGGTCGGCGCGGGCAATGGACTTGGGCAGGCGGGCGCGGAGATAGGCGAGGTTTTTCGGCTCGAGGGTCTCGGGGAAACGCAGCAGTCCGAGGTCGTGCACCGAGACCACGGCGCGGGGTCCGCGCGGGAGGGGCGGGATGATGTAGTTGGGGAAAAAATGCAGGTCGGCGCGCGGGGCGAAGCAGGTCACGGGCGGGAAAGCGATGCGTTTCCACGCCTGTTGCACGAGGGCGCCAGGCAGCCAGCGGCAGGCGTGTTCGTCGAGCAGTCCGGGCGCGAAGGGCGAGCCGTTGCGTCGGAAATCGAAGTAGAAGGCGGAGAGTTCGTCGTTGCCGCGTTGTGCCGCAAGTTCGGGAACAAGGGTGTGCACGTAGCGTCCGATGCCGGCGCGCTGCGCAATCACGGCCTGGATGTGGAGGCAGACCTTCATGGACGGCGGAAGCGGTAGGCGAGGGTTTGGCGGGCGGCTTTCAGGGCGGCGCGCAGGAGTTTGAGCTTGCGGATGGAGCAGACGCCGGTGGTCCGGGACGTATGCGGGACGGGCAGCTCCAGGATGCGAAGTTTCTGACGGAGGGCGAAGCCGGAGACGAGCACGTTGGGGGCGAAGGTGTCCTCGGGCAGGCTGTCGAAAAGCGGTTGGAAGGCCTTGCTGCGCATCAAACGGTAGGGGCAGTTGCCGTCGTGAATGCCTTTGCCGAACAGCAGGCGCAGGATCAGGCGCAGCACGGAAGTGATGAGGCGTCGGCTCCAGGGGCTCTCGCGGTCAATGCGGATGCCGATGAGCAGGTCGGCTTTTTCGCGTTCGGCCCAGAAGGCCGGGAATGTGGCGGCGGGCAATTCGCCGTCGGAGTCCGTCTGGAAAATCCAGGGGGCGCGTGCGGCGGCCTCGCGGCAGGCGCGGAGTATCGTGGGGCCGTGGCCGCGGTTGGGAGCGTGTGCGACCTCCAGCGAGGCATGCGACAACGCGTTGAGCACATCGGCGGTGTCGTCGCGGCTGCCGTCGTTGCGCAGCAGGAGGCGGTAGGGGACGTCGAGCCCGTCCAGCATGTCCAGCCATTCGGCGGCCACGCGGGCGATGACGTCCCGTTCGTTGTACACGGGCATGACGACAATGAGTTCGGGGGCGACGGAAAGCATGGTGTGCACATCTTAGGGCCCCGCAGGCCCCGTGTAAAGCCTGCCGAAAAATCTTCCTGACAAAGCTGAAGGCTGTGGCTAGGCTAAGCGCCTCACAAACTCAAAAACCGGAGAAAATCCACATGAAACTTCTGAAATGGATGCTGATGGGGGCGCTTTGTGCGGCGCCGCTGATGGCGCAGGTCAAAATTCCACGCGGCATGGTGGAACCCAAAGACATCGAAAGCGCCCGCAAAGAGGCGCGGCAGAAACGCGAGGCCCTGATCTACGTCATGGTCAACACCGCCAGCTCGCAGGGCTTTGTGCAAGAAGCCCTGGAAGACTACTTCAAACGCTTCCGAACCTACGGACCCGTCGTGATTGTCCGCGCAGGCGTGACCACCACCTATGTTCCAGCGGAGGTCATGAAATCGTTTGACGGCCTCAAAGGCTACCCCCGCCTGCTGGCCACCGATCCCGACGACAACCGCGTCATCGCCTCCGTGCCCTATCTGACCCTCGAGGCCCGCGACGAGGGGTTGCGGGATCATCGGCGCGTCCTGCACAAATACCTTTCCGACAAAAAACGCCAGCCCCGCGTGCCACCCACGCCGGTTCCGTCGCCGACGCCCGTTCCACTGCCGCCCACACCCACGCCCGCGCCCGACGCGGCACCCGAAGGCTGAGCCCATGAACCCCTGGATCCTGCTCTCCCGCCGCGAAATCCTCGACCGCTCCCCCTGGCTGCGTCTGGAGGAGCACCACCTGCGCCTGCCCGACGGACGCGAAATTCCCGACTGGCTCTGGGTCGTCACCCCCGATTTTGTCAACGTTGTGGCCGTGGACACGGAGGGCAACTTCCTCTGTTTCCGTCAGCGAAAATACGCGATGGAGGGCGTGGGGCTCGCGCTGGTCGGCGGCTACGTCGAACCCGGCGAAGACCCCGCCCTCGCCGCCGTCCGCGAACTGCGCGAGGAAACCGGCCACGAGGCCGAAAGCTGGAAATGCCTCGGACACTTCGCCATCGATGGCAACCGCGGCTGTGGACGCGCCCACTTCTATCTCGCCACCGGCTGCCGGATCTGCGGACACAGCCCCTCCGACGACCTGGAGGAGCAGGAACTCGTCAAACGCAGCCGCGCCGACGTCCTCGC
>CAZCFM010000051.1:9014-17069 GCA_964497855.1 uncultured Verrucomicrobiota bacterium
CCGACGACCTGGAGGAGCAGGAACTCGTCAAACGCAGCCGCGCCGACGTCCTCGCTGCCCTCCGTGCCGGCGAATTCGGCATCCTCCCCTGGTCCGCCGCCCTCGCCCTGGCGTTGTTGGAGCTGTAAGGGTTAGATATAACCACCCATGGCGTCGCTGAACCAGATGCATGAGAGAGGCAGGATGAGGAATATCCCAAGCTTGAACGTGGTCACAGCGTCGGAACCAAGATACGCGGCGACGAGGTAGACCAGCGCAATGAGGCCAGATAGGATCTTGCTTTTCATTCGGAGCTCCTACCTCATTCATTGAACCCCCACAATGATTTTCAACGGTTTCGCGTCATCGCCGCACTTTCTGCTTTTGCCGGGGCCTTGCGCAGGATAGCTGCATGAACATGTCCCGCCTCGTCTTTTTCCTGTCGCTTCTCCTCCCCCTGCTGGCCGGGGCGGGGGAACTGCGTCTGGAAAACGGGACCCCAGTCGTCGAAATCGTCATCCACAACTGGGTGCTGCCCGACGCCACGCGCAGCGACCCCATGAGCCGCGCCAATCTCGCGGTGGTCGACGCCTTTGTCCGCGCCTATCCGCGCATCGTCCGCGAACGCTACGCCGAACGCTACCGCGCCGACCCCGCCCGCTACGGCGCGCACGACTGGGACCGCATCCAGGTCCGCCCCCGCAAATTCACCGGCATCAAGGTCGAAGGCGTCGAATCCGACCTGCTCGCCATCGCCGGCGGCGTCGCCCCCGACGTCGTGTACCTGAACTTCCGCCGCTCCGACACCTACATCCGCCAGGGGTTCCTCGCCCCGCTCGACCCCTATCTGGCCGACATCCCCGAAGACGAGTTCAACGAGCGCGTCCACCCGAAAATCCGCCCCGTGGTCCGCCGCGCCGGACCCGATGGAACGGTCCAGACCTGGGCCCTCCCCTACGGCGGACTTCTCGGGCGCTGCCTGCTCTACCGCAAGGACCGCTTCGACGAGGCCGGCCTCGCTCCTCCCGACGAATCCTGGACCTGGGACGACCTGCTGCACGCCAGCCGCGTCCTCAGCGACCCCGCCCGCGGCCGCTACGGCATCCGCCTCGCCCGCGGCAACCACGAAAGTTACCACTTCACCTCCTTCCTCTGGTCCGCCGGCGGCGAATTCATGTCCTACCACCCGGACGAAAACCGATGGACCCTCGACTACGATTCCCCCGAAGCCGCCGTCGCCCTCGACTTCTACGTCCGCCTCATCACCGAGCCCTGGACCGACGCCCAGGGCGTCCCCCGCCGCGGCTATGCCTACCGCGACACCGACGGCGCCTGGGCCAAATGGCAACAGGGCGACATCGCCATCGCCCAGGGCTACCTCGACGAGGAAATGCTCGACGTCATCAACCCCGAACTCACCGGCATCGCGCCGATCCCGCTGGGTCCCACGGGCCTGCGCGGAAGCGAAATCAACAGCCGCATGCTCGCCCTCTTCCGCGACATTCCCGACCCGGTCGTGCGCGACGCCGCCTGGGAATTTATCCGTTTCTTCGGTTCCGAGGAGGCCCAGGCCATACGCACCCGCGTCCTCGTGCAGGCCGGCCTCGGCGCTTTCATCCAGCCCCGTCAGCTCGAACGCCATGGCTACGGCGCCCTCGTCCGCCTCAGTCCGCCCGGCTGGACCCGCGTGTTCGACCTCGCCGTCGAAAGCGGACGCCCCGAGCCCTTCGGCCCCAACAGCAACATCGCCTACGACCAGCTCAGCCAGCCGCTGCAACTCGCCGTCGAACGATCCCTCAAAAACGAATTGCCCGCCGACGAAGGCGCGCGTCTTCTGGAACTGCAGGACCTGCTCGCCGAATCCGCCGTCCGCGCCCGCCGCGAAATGCTCGGCGAATCGCCCCCCGGCGAAACCGCCTTCCGCAGCCGCGTGTCCGCCGTCGTGCTGCTGCTGCTGGCCCTGGTCTACGTCTTCCTCATGCGCCACATTGTCGGCATCTACGCCCGCGCGGCCAAGGCGACGGGCGACGTCGGCCACCGCCGCAACCGCCTCCGCGCCGCCGCCCTGCTCCTGCCCGCCGTCGCCGCCGTGAGCATTTGGCAGGTCTTCCCGCTCTTCCGCGGATCCCTCATGGCCTTCCAGAACTACCGCCTGCTCGATCCACCGCTCTGGACCGGACTCCGCAATTTCGGCGACGTGCTTTTCGATCCCGCCTGGTGGACATCCATGGCCGCCGCCCTCCGCTACACCACCTGGGTCATGGGCATGACCTTCCTGCCGCCGCTGCTGCTCGCCATTCTGCTTCAGGAAACGCCCTGGGGACGCCTCTTTTTCCGCACGCTCTACTACCTGCCCGCCGTCGTCAATGGTCTCGTCATGATCCTGCTCTGGAAATTTTTCTACGAAGAAAGCGAATACGGCCTGCTCAATGCCGTGGTCACCCGCATCCCCGCCATCGTCCATTTGCTCATTGGCGGAGGCTTCGCCCTGCTCTGTATTGGCCTCGCCCGACGTCTGCTGCGGCAGGATTATCTCGTTTCCGCCCTGCTCCTGCTCGCCGCCGCCGCCGGCTTCGCCTGGACCGGATGGAGGCTCGCCGCTGTCATTTTCGAGCAGCAAAAAAGTTTTGCGCTTTTGGGAACCCTCGTCGAACCCGTGCGTTGGCTCAGCGATCCCGAAACCGCCATGTTCGCCTGCGTGCTGCCCCTCGCCTGGGCGGGCATGGGACCCGGCTGCCTTGTCTACCTCGCCGCCCTCAAAGGCATCGACGAACAGACCTACGAAGCCGCCGACATCGACGGCGCGGGTTTTCTCGACAAGATCCTCTTCGTCGTCGTTCCCCGCCTCAAGCCCCTGCTCATCATCAATTTCGTGGGCGTCTTCATCGCGGCCTTTTTCCATGCCGAAGCCAACATCCTCGTCATGACCGGCGGCGCCGCAGGCACCACTGTCGCGGGACTGCACATCTTCCAGCAGGCCTACATTTATTTAAGATTCGGCCCCGCCGCCGCCATGGCCGGGCTTCTCGGCGCCTTCCTCATCGGCTTCACCCTCTGGCAACTCCGCATGCTCGTCCGCCTCGAATTCAAAACGACGGGGAACTGAGGCCTTTACTTCGGGAACAGCCATCCCCAAGGCAGAGCGAGCACCTTTTCGCCCAAAAATCGTGACTGCGTTCCCCCGTGCAACACCACGGAACGAACCAAGGCATCAGAGGAAACGCTTTCGGCAAAGGCTTTGAGCCCAATCGAATCTTCTGTTCTCACTGTTCCGGACCGCTTGATTTCCATCGCCACAATTTTATCCCGTTTCTGAAGAATAAAATCCACTTCGCGATCACGGCGATCCCTCCAATACCAGATTTTGCGTTCATACGGATCCAACGAAACCCAACTTCGTACACTTTGATATACGGCTTGCTCCAGCCAAAAACCGCAGTCGGGTCTTTTCTCCACCCCTTCGGCACTCTGCAAACCCGCCAAGTGCGCCCCCAGTCCGCAATCCGACCAAAACAGCTTTTTGCTTTTGACCAATCCGGCTTTCCCTGCGGAATCATACACGGACAAGCGTTCTATCAGATACCCCGCCTCGAGTAAATTCAACCAGCGTTGACACGTGGGCTGAGGGATAGCCGCATCACGCGCCAACTCGGAAGCATTCATCAATCGGCCCGTCCGCTGGGCGGCAAGACACATCATCCGCTGGAAATCAGCCAAATGTGACACATCGCTCACCTGACGCAAATCGCGTTCCAAATACGTTTGCACATAGCCCCCAAACCACAAGGACCGTTGGCGATCTGTCTGTAATTCCAAAACAGGCGGCAACCCTCCGCGCATGAGCCAATCGGACCAATTGCCCAGCTCTGTCGGCCATTCCCCCACTTCAAATGTATCCTCAAACAAACGGTCCAATGGCAATAACTGTTCCTCCACTTGCATCCATTCCCGCGGGCAGAAAGGCGGAAGTTCCAAATACAACGCCCTCCCCGCCAAACTTTCCGAAACCCCTTGCATCAACGCGAGGTTTGCGGATCCGGTCAGGAGAAAACTACCCGCTTTGCGGTTGCGGTCAACGGCGCGTTTTATCGCGAGTAACAATTCGGGTGCCCGCTGAATCTCATCAAAGGTCACGGGATTCCGCCGGACCAGCGACTCCGGATCCCGCAGCGCCTGATCACGGATTCCGATATCATCCAAGGTATGAAAAATCCGCTTTTTCGATATCTCCTGGGCCAACGTGGTTTTTCCCGATTGCCTCATGCCGGTTATGGAAGTGACCGGCATAAAGCCCAGCGACTCTAGCACACGGGGCTGCAACCATCGTTTTTTAAATTTATTCATGCTGTGAATATATTTAAAAAACCTTGCTGCGTCAAGCTCACGCACACTGCTCTTTGACGGCCTCACCCACGCAACTGCTGCAGGAGCTGTGGCAATCCCACGACTTCTATTTGTTCCGCCAGCTTGTAGGATCGTTCCCCGGGATAGACCACCGTCAACCTGTTGAGGTTGAGGTCTTCGCTGACAACGTTCATGGAACGGGTGCGGGCGGGCGCGTCGTTTCGTTTGATTTCGATGCCCCACCCCGGTTGGGAAAAAAGCCTGGAATCCGAGGTCCAATCCTCAGTTCAGGGCCAGACGCTGGCGGAGGCAACCGATGCGGCGGTTCGTGTCGGCGTTGCGGATCGCCATGGAGATGGCTTTGGGCGATCCGACGAGGATGACGAGTTTTTTGCCGCGGGTGACTCCCGTGTAGAGCAGGTTCCGCTGCAGCATCATGTAGTGCTGCGTGTGCAGTGGCAGAATCACGCAGGGATATTCGGAGCCCTGCGCCTTGTGAATCGTCACCGCGTAGCTGAGCACGATCTCGTCGAGTTCCGAAAAGCGGTACGACACCCGGTGTCCGCCCATGTCCACCCACAGTTCCTGCTCCTCGCGGTCCAGCGCGATGATCTGCCCCATGTCGCCGTTGTAGACGTCTTTTTCGTAGTTGTTGAAGGTCTGCATCACCCGGTCGCCCACGCGGAAGGTGCTGCCGAAGCGCTCCACGGACTCCCCGGCGGGGTTGAGCAGTTTCTGAATCTCGACGTTGAGCGCCCGCGCGCCCAGTCCGCCGCGCTGCATCGGCGTGAGCACCTGCGCCTGCGTCGCCGGGTCGATATTGAAACGCGATTTCAACTTGCCGGCCAGCAACCCGCGAATCCGCTCCCAGAGCTGTTCCGGCTCCTCCACGGGCAGCAGATAAAAATCGCCGGGATGCTGCGGCGTGCAGGTCACCGGATATTCGCCCTGGTGGATGCGGTGGGCGTTGGTGACGATCGCGCTGCCGGCGGCCTGGCGGAAAATCTCGGTGAGGCGCACCACGGGCACCGCATTGCTGTCGATCAGGTCACGCAACACCGCGCCGGGGCCTACGGAGGGGAGCTGATCGACGTCGCCCACGAGGATAAGCACGGCGTCGGAGGGCAGCGCGCGCACGGCCTGATGGGCCAGGGGCAGATCGAGCATCGAGGTTTCGTCGAAAATGAACACATCGCCCTTGAGCGGATGGGCGCGGTCGTGTTTGAAGCCGCCGGTGGCCGGATCAAACTGCAACAAACGGTGCAGCGTTTTGGCGTCGCAGCCGGTGGTTTCCGACATGCGTTTTGCCGCGCGTCCGGTGGGGGCCGCGAGGCGCACTTCGAGTTTGCGGGCCTTGAACAGTTTGATCAGCGAGTGGACGAGCGTGGTTTTGCCGACGCCCGGTCCGCCGGTGATGACGAGAATTTTCGAGCACAGCGCCTTGCGAATGGCCTCCCGCTGCTGGGCCGCGAGCTCGAGTTTGATTTCCTTCTGAACCCAGGCGAGAGCCTTCTCCACGTCGATGTCCATGCAGGGCGGCGGGGTTTCGAGCAGACGGTGCAGGTCCTCCGCCAATTCGCATTCCGCACGGTACATCGGCGCCAGATACACCAGCGGATTGTCCGCGAGGCGCACTTCGAGAATCAGCCGCTTCTCCGCGAGTCCGTGCAGCACGGCCGCTTCGAGGGCCTCCGCCTCGATGCCCAGTGTTTCGGCGGCGAGGCGGACGAGTTCGTCGCGCGGACAGGCGCTGTGTCCCCGTGCGGAAAATTCGCCGAGCACATGTTCGACTCCCGCGCGGGCGCGCAGCGGGCTGTTGGCCTCGATGCCGAAATGGCGCGCGATCTGGTCCGCCGTTTTGAAGCCGATGCCGCGAATGTCGCGCGCGAGACAATAGGGGTCCGCCTGAACCCGCGCCATCGCCTTTTCGCCGTAAGTTTTGTAGATGCGGAAGGCGCGAGCGGTGCTCACGCCATGGCTCATCAGGAAGGTCATGATCTCGCGCACGAGTTTGGCCTCCTGCCAGCCCTCCTTGATGCGGCGGCGGCGGGTGGGCCCGATGCCGCCGATCTCCTCCAGACGCGCCGAACGCTGATCGATGATATCCAACACCTCGCGTCCGAAGTGCCCGACCAGTTTTTTCGCGTACACGGGGCCGATCCCCTGAATCAGACCGGAGCCCAGAAATTTCTCAATGCCCTCCAGACTGTCCGGCGGCGTGGTGCGCAGCATTTCCGCCTGGAACTGACGCCCGTGCGTCCGGTCCATCACCCAGCTTCCGCGCGCGACCAAATGTTCGCCCGGGCTGACCGCCGGGACCTTGCCCAGCACCGTCACCGGCTCCCGTTGTCCCTTCACAAGCACGCGCAGGACCGCGAAGCCGCTGTCTTCGTTATGGAAGGTCACGCGCTCCACGCTTCCGCTGATTTCTTCGTTTTCGGCATTCATGACACTTTTTTCATTGTCTATACGGCAGGACAGTCCTAGTGTACACTATAGAAAAGGACCAATCCTCTCGGAGACCGCCATGCACCCCTCGCAAAAACACAAATCCAAGCACGCTTTCACCCTCATCGAACTGCTGGTGGTCATGGCTATTATCGCCATCCTGATGGCGATCACCCTCGGCATCGCCGGGGCCGTCAACCGCGGAGCCGCCGAATCCAAAGCCCGCGCCCAGATCGCGGATCTGACCTTGGAAATTGAAAAATACAGGGCCGACAAGGGCACTTTCCCAACGGATTTGAAAGTGCTGGTGACCTGGTACGAGAATGAGAAATACAAGGGCACCAAGTTTCTAACCACCGATCTCAAAGGCACAATCCCCAACGCCACCCCGGTGGATCCCTGGGGAAATGACTTTTTTTACAAGCTCTTTCCAAATAACCCCTTTGTATTCCGCCTGGGATCCAAGGGTGCGGACGGTCGCTTTGCGTCCAAAGACATTAGGGACAAGGATGGAAAAATACTTCCCGATAATGAAAGCTCTTTTGGACAGGGCGACGACATCACCAACCAAAAATAATCTATCCGGAGACATCCCCTATGAAAACAAATCGCAACGCATTCACGCTCATCGAACTGCTGGTGGTCATCGCCATCATCGGCATTCTCGCCGCCATGATCTTTCCGGCCATCAACAAGGCCCTTCAGCAGGCCAAGATCAGCAAAGCCCGGCAGGAAGCCCTTTCCATCGCCGCCGCCATCGACATGTACTGGAACGACTATGGACAATTGCCGGTGCCGTTGACGGCTGCTGAGCAAGGCCTTAGCACCGGAACACAAGGCAATATTAACTCCTATCCCGAACAGGATTCGAAATTTTTCACGGATGACAGAGCGAAGAAAATTATACAAGTCCTCATCGCTGAGCCCTCAGGCGACAACTCTGGCCATGCCCTGAACCCTAAACGCAAGGTGTATCTGTCCATGGAGGCCGCAAAAAGTACGGGCGAGCTTCTCGATCCCTGGGGCACACAGTACCGAATCAAGCTCGATCGCGACTACGACAATAAACTGGAGTACTACAACATGCCCGACCAACACCGCAAGCGCTCGATTGTCGTCTCGGCGGGTCCGGATCGACAGTTCCCAGATAATAATGGAAATTCTAAGTTCGCCAAAGACAATGTCGCGAATGTGACGCTGATCAATATCCCGAAATAAGCGGCATGTTTGACATCGATCCCAAGGTGGAGGCCTTCCGGGCCTCCGCCTTTTCGTTGATATCCC
>CAZCFM010000051.1:17169-24728 GCA_964497855.1 uncultured Verrucomicrobiota bacterium
GACATCGATCCCAAGGTGGAGGCCTTCCGGGCCTCCGCCTTTTCGTTGATATCCCCGGAAGAGTGGCAGGATTGGCGCTGGCAGCTCCGCCACCGCATCCGTTCCCTGGACGAGGCCGAACGGCTGTTCCGCCTGACCGATTCCGAACGCGAAGCCATCCGCCGCCGCACCGGCATGTTGCCCCTCGGCATCACCCCCTACTACGCCGCGCTGGTCGCCCCCGACGACCCCACATCGCCCATTCGACGCACCAAAATCCCCACCCTCGCGGAATTCGACTTCCACGGCGACGAATGCGCCGACCCTCTCGGCGAGGACGCCCACAGCCCCGTCCCCGGACTCGTCCACACCTATCCCGACAAAGTCCTCTTCCTCGTCACCGACTTCTGCGCGACCTACTGCCGCTACTGCACCCGCGCACGTTTGGTCGGCGGCGGCGAGTTCCTCCCCGAAAAGGCCATGTGGGAAAAGGCGCTCGACTACATCCGCGCCCACCCCGAAATCCGCGACGTGCTCCTCAGCGGCGGCGACCCCCTCATTCTTTCCGACGAGCGTCTCGACTGGATTCTGTCCCGCCTGCGCGCCATTCCCCACGTCGAATTTCTGCGCATCGGCACCAAAGTGCCCGCCGTCCTGCCTTATCGCATCACCGACAGCCTCCTCCAGGTGCTCCGCCAATACCATCCCCTCTTCCTCAGCATTCACTTCACCCATCCCGACGAACTCACCGCCGAAGTCCAACAGGCCTGCAACCGCCTCGCCGACGCCGGCATCCCTCTGGGGGGGCAAACCGTCCTGCTCAAAGGCGTCAACGACGATCCCGAGGTCATGAAACGCCTCAACCTCGGACTCCTGCGCGTCCGCTGCAAACCCTACTACCTCCACCAGTGCGACCCCATCCAGGGCAGCGCCCATTTCCGCACCAGCGTCGCGGCCGGGCAGGACATTCTCCGCGCCCTCCACGGCCACACCAGCGGCTACGCCGTCCCCACCTACATGGTCGACACCGCCGGCGGCGGCGGCAAAGTCCCCGTGGGCCCCAGCTACATTGAAGGCCGCGATGGCGATGTCCTCCACCTCCGCAACTTCCGCGGCCAGGAAACCCGCTACTGGGACCCGGTCGACAACCCTTCTTAAGGTCAATCGCCCGATATCCGAAGGGTCCGCATCGTGGTAAATTTAATATTGCAGCTGTTGAAATAATGTTACGCCGTTGTCGCCTCTGTCCCCAGAGGCGCACCGTTGTACTGAAGTCTGCGGGGTCGCCGCCTGGGGACAGGCGCTAATACGGACCGGCGATCCGCTGTCCTTGGGACCTCCGGGTCGCGCCGTTTAGCAATAATGCAACAGCTGCAATATTAAATTTATCCTGGCGGCCGCCTCGGGAGACGACGGTGTGTGGGTCAGTTCGGAGGGGCTTGGCGTTGGTCGCGGAGGGAAAAGCCGGGGTGGCGCTTGGCGAGGCGGTTGCCCTGGGCGTCGCGGACGAGGGGTTCGTGGCACCAGGCGGGAAGGGTGGCGCCGAGCGCACGGTAGATGAGGATTTGCCGGGCGGTGGACAGGAGCAGGTCTTCGCCCCGCACCACTTCGGTAATGCCCTGGTCAATGTCGTCCGCCACAACGGCGAGTTCGTAGGCGGGGATATCGTCCCGCCGCCAGACCCCGAAGTCGCCAAAATCGACCCCGGCCGTGTAGCTGACCCGGCCTTTCCGATGGTCGGAAAACGAAATCACTTCCCCTTCCGACACTCGGAAACGCCAGGTGACTCCGGCGGGATGATCGTAGGCCTTTTCACTGCCGGGCGGGGAGCGCCAGGCGGGCGGAAAGATGATTTCATGGGCCTCCTCGTCTTCGTGGGGGGCCCGGACCATGTCCCGAAGCTCCCTGCGCGACCGGGTGCAGGGATACAAAAACCCGCCTTCTTTCAAACGCCGCCACTGTTCGACGTACAGGGAACGTCGTTGCGATTGGAAAACCGGGTCCCCGTCCCAGTCGAAACCGAGCCAGCGCAAATCGTCGAGCACCTCATCCACGTGTTCGGGTTTGCAGCGGGTGTGGTCTAGATCCTCGAAGCGCAGAAACAGGCGTCCGCCGGCATCGCGCGCCCGTTGCCAGGCGCTGCGGAAGGTTTGCGCGTGGCCGAGGTGCAGTCCGCCCGAAGGGGTCGGGGCCAGTCGTCCAACATACGGAGAAGGTGTCATGGGGTTCGCATGAGATTTCGCATTCGGGTTGAAGGCTTGACTTGAGAAGCTAAATCACGTCTTATGTTTAAATTCTTGAGAAATAAAGCAAAGGCATTCGATGAACAATATGTACAAACTCATTTTGACGACTCTACTTCTTTTACCTGCGGGGCTATCCTTCGCAAATGAAAACGAAGCCCATCCCCGATTGTTTGTGGGTGCGGCAGAGATACCGCAGCTTCGGGAACGCCTCACAACCGCCCCGTATCGAGACATGTTCGAGGCCCTGCGCCGTCAAGCGGAGCAAAAGCCCTACGACCCGGCTGAAGCGACCGGGATGTACGACATGCGCATCCGGCATTGGGCACAGATGTACCTGCTCAGCGGAGAGGCCCGTTACGCCGAGTGGAGCGCCGAGATCACCCGACGTTTTATCCGCGATCCGGAGTTCTGGAACAATCCCGAGAGCAAAGGACTCAGCCGTGCTGCGGGTTTGTTCAGCGTGGCGATGGCCTACGACCTCTGCCACGACGCCTGGCCGGAGGATCTGCGCCGCGAGACCAGCCGCGAGTTGATGGAAAGCGCGCGGGAACTGATGCGCTCCATGGGGGCGGGCGCCAATACACGCATCGGCAATAACTGGCAGGGCGTCCGTTATGGCAGCGCCGGGCTGGCGGCGCTGGCCTGCGACGAGCCCGGACGTCTTGAGCTGGCCAAGGAGACCTACACCTTGATGATTCGCCACCTCCGCGCCAACCTGAGTTCCGGCGGCTGGAATCCCGAAGGCATTGGCTACATGATCTACCCCACGACCTTCACGGCGCCCTTCGGCATCGCAGCCGCCCGCGCCAGCCTGGGCGACCTCCGCAAGGACGTCCCCGCCTACCCGCTCAGCTTCTGGGCGGCCCTCGCCGGAACCGTCAACATCCCCCAACTCCACGGACGCGGCCTGCGGGCGGACCTCGCCGACGATCATCCGGGATTTAAAGCCGACGGGATTCTCGGCCTGTCCTTTTACTATGGACCGGAAAACACCCATCCCGCGCTCCGCTGGATGTACGACTACCTGGTGGGTGAACGCGGGGACCAGTCCTACGACATCAACGAGTGGGGCGGCGGGCTCTACAGCATTCTGTTTTACCCGTCCACCCTTCCGGCGGTCCGTCCCGACGAACTCCTGGGACGCTCGTTTGTGGACCGCGCCTCTGGCGTCGCCCTCTTCCGCGACCGCTTTCAGGACGAAAACGACATCGTGGCCCTGGTCAACGCCACGCAACGACGGGCCGACGGCGGCCACGCGGGTCCCGACGTGAACACCTTCCGCATTCTCGGACGCGGCGGATTTTTTGTCACCGGTGCCGGCCGCACGGGCGACACGGCTGGCCAAACCAATCTGTTTGCCGGTCCCCCACCCCGCAACGGGAACAATGATCTCGGTAAACTGCTGGAGCTGGACTGGGACGAGAGCAAGGCGCGAGGACGGGCCCACCTGAGCGGGTCGAGCATGGGTGTGTTGGAGCATCATCGCCATTTTTATGTCGATTATGGAGAAGGAAACGCTGCCGATGCGCTGTTCCTGAACAGCGATTCCAGCCTCAATGGAAAAGTGTGGCGGCTCAACACGCCGGAGTTCAACACGGTCACGTTGGAGGGAAACGCCTTTGTTCTGACCTCGCCCGGGGGCGCCAGCCTGCGGGTCACCGTGCTGGAGCCCGCAAACCCAGGCTTCCGGACGGGAAGCGTCGAGCGCGGGGGAGGACTGAACCATTCCGGTTTTCCCTACCACGGAAAAAAATTCGCAAACAACACCTGGATTGAGTTCGATGTGGAGGGACGCGCCGCGGTGCTGATGACCCTGCAACGCGGAGAGGCACCGCCTGTGGCCCTGCAACAGGCTCTGCATGGCGCGGAGGCGCGGGTGGGTCAACGGCGCATCGCCTACGAGAAAGAAAGCGGACGCTGGTACGTGGACGCGGAGGCCGAGACCCTCGCCATCCTCGAGCGAAAAACCCCCTTGCAAGCGCGCGGACTCCAGGCCGAGACACTGGGCGACCGTTCGCTGGCCCTCCGCTGGAATCGCGGCGCACTCGCGGCGGAAAGCCTCGAGGTCCAGCGCCGCAAAACGAAGGACGATGACTTTGCAACCGTGCTGCGCCTGCCGCCCGATGCCGACAGCGCCGTGGACGGGAGCGTGGAACCCGCCACCGAATATGATTATCGGCTGGTGGCTGTCAACGCGTTCGGAGCGTCCAGCCCTTCGGAAACGGCCAGCGCCCGCACCTGGAGCGAGGGTCATGTGAAACGAGTGGAGGATTTTGCCGGACCCGGCTCGCTGAATCGTTTTGGCGAATGGAAATTTGTCAATCAGGACCGGGGCTGGGACTTCAGCAACGAAGAAGGCGGGTCGCCGCGCGACGCCACAAGCGCGCGGGGATTTCTCAGCACCGGCAGTGTCCGCATCAACAAAAACAATATTGCCTACACCGAGGATTTTCACGCGGATCTTTCCGCCCCCGGCGCCGCCATCCTCTTTGATTACCGCGCACAGGCCGTCACGACGTTTTACGCGCTGCTCAAATTGTCCGATGGACGCTGGGTGGCCGGACCCGGGCACATGTTGCCCAGCAACCGGCAGAACTGGGCCAGCACCCGCGTTGATATCCACAGTGTGGAGAAGTGGCGGCTTGTCGACCCCGCCCAGGTGCACCTGGGGGACCAGGTGCCCCTTCAGGCAGCGGATTTTGCCAACATCTGCGGCATCGGCATTTACGCCAGTTGGCCCATCAACCAGAAATGGGCGCAGATCGACCAGCTCAGCGTCATTGGAAAGCCGCTGCCCTGAAATCGACTTTTTGCTTGGTTCGCCGAATTTTCAGGGCATAAGGGGCGCATGACAGCCCGCACCTCCCTCCGCGAACGCAAAACCCGTGAAACCCAGATCCGCCTGGAGCTGAATCTGGACGGCTCGGGTGTTGCCTCCATTTCCACCGGCGTTGGTTTCCTCGACCACATGCTGGAACTCCTGACCAAACACGCGCTGATCGACCTCACGTTGAAGGCCAGCGGGGACTTGCACGTCGACGATCACCACACGGTCGAGGACGTGGGCATTGTGCTGGGTGAGGCCCTCAACGAAGCCCTCGGGGACCGCAAAGGCATCCGCCGCTACGGCTGGTGTCTGCTGCCCATGGACGAAGCCATGGCCCGTGTAGCGCTCGACCTTGGCGGCCGTCCCTACCTGGTCTACGACATCGCCCACCCGGCGACGCACATCAAGGATTTCGACCTGCAACTGCTCGAAGAATTCTGGCGCGCCTTTTCCACCCAGGCCCGCATGAACCTGCACATCGCCCAGCTCTACGGACGCGACGTCCACCACGCCCACGAAGCCGTCTTCAAGGGCGTGGCCAAATCCCTCGATCTCGCCAAACAGCACGACCCCCGCGTCAAGGGCCTTCCCTCCAGCAAAGATCTCATCTGAACTCCCCATGATTGGCATCCTCGATTACGGAATGGGCAACCTCGGCAGCGTGCGCAATACCTGCGACGCCCTGTCGGTCGACGCCCTGCTGCTGACCTCCCCCGACGACATGCGGCGGGTGGACGGAATCCTCATGCCCGGACAAGGCGCTTTCCGCGACTGCATGGCGCACCTGCGCGACCAAGGCTGGGTGGAGCCGCTGCGCAAATGGATTTCGGCGGACCGGCCGTTCTTCGGCATTTGTATGGGACTGCAAGTTCTCTTCGAGGACAGCGAGGAAAGCCCCGGCGTCGAAGGCCTGGCCGTCTTGCCCGGAACCGTGCGGCGTTTCCCCTCCCCGCCGGGGCTAAAGGTTCCCCAGATGGGCTGGAACCGCGTGCGCTGGACCTCCGGCCAGACTTTTTTCCCTCCGGCCCTCGACAACACCCACTTCTATTTTGTGCACAGTTACCATGTGCCGAAAACAGACGCCGCCTGGGCCGCCGGGATCACCTCCTACGGCATCGACTACGTCAGCGCGATTTCCTTCGGCAACTGCCACGCCGTGCAGTTCCATCCGGAAAAAAGCCAGAAAGACGGCCTCGCCCTGCTGCGCTGTTTTGCCGAAAGCGTGGCGTAGTCGCCTCTGTCCCCAGAGGCGAACCGTTGTCCTGTCGTCAGTCCTGTGCCAAAAAAGCGCCGGCGGAGGTCCCGGCGAGAGCGCCCCCGGTCCAGGCCGCCTGGAAGTTGAATCCCCCAGTCACACCATCGATATCCAGCACCTCTCCGGCAAACCAGAGATTCGGACAAATCCGGCTTTGGAAGGTTCGCATATCCACTTCGGCGAGGTCGACGCCGCCGCAGGTGACAAACTCGTCTTTGTTGAGGGTTTTGCCCTTCATGCGGAGGGGTGTGGCGATCAGGGTTTCGATCAAGGCCTGTTCCTGCGCGGCGGGGAGTCGCGCCCAGGAGGTGGACTCGCCAATGCCGGCTTTCTGGGTCAGACGGTCCCAGAGACGACGGGGGAGGAAAAAGAGCGGGTTTTTCCAGACGATGCGGGCGCCGTGGTCGCGGCGTTGTTCGGCGAAAAGAGCCGCCACCTGTTCACGCGCAACTCCGCCACTCCAGTTGACCCGGATCTCCACCTCGTCGCGGTGTTCGGCGAAGGCGCGGGCCTGCCAGGCGGAGAGTTTGAGCACCGCAGGACCGCTCAGTCCGTTGTGGGTGATGAGCATGGAGCCTCTTTGCTGGGCTTTGAAAGCGGGAATCTGCAATTCCACCGGATCGATGGTGATGCCGGCAAGTCCTTCAATCAGGGTGTCGTGAATGTGGAAGGAAAAGAGCGAGGGCACGGGCAATTGGATGTGGTGGCCCAGTTTTTCCGCCACGGCCCAGCCGCCGCTGGCGCGGTTGCCGCCGGTGGCGATGATCAGTGCCCGGCAGCGCAGGCGGACGCCATCGCTGAGGGTCAGCAGAAAACCTTCGTCGCTCTTCTCGGCCGCCGCGAGGCCCTGCCCGAGGTTGCGTTTCACCCCGAGATGATCGGCCTCATGGAGGAGCGCATTCACAATATCGGCGGAGGCATCGCTGACGGGGAACATGCGTCCATCGTCCTCCACTTTGAGCGGGACGCCGCGGGATTCGAACCATTCGATGGTGTCGGAAGGCTGGAAGCGGTGAAAGGGGCCCAGCAGTTCCCGTCCGCCGCGCGGATAGTGTTTGACCAGTTCCTTGGGGTCGAAACAATGGTGGGTGACATTGCAGCGCCCGCCGCCGGAGATGCTGACCTTGGCCAGCAGCTCCTGGCTTTTTTCGAGAATCACAACCCGGGCCTCGGGGGCGGCTTCTTTGGCGTGAAGAGCGGCGAAAAAACCGGCGGCACCGCCGCCAGCGACGGCCAGGTCGACAAAAGGAAA
>CAZCFM010000052.1:0-24365 GCA_964497855.1 uncultured Verrucomicrobiota bacterium
AGGGAAGCGATAACGCAGCGTTGTAGGTTTTTCGTGTTCATGTTTGGGCTCCTATTACATTGTACATTTTAATATTTCGTATAAAGTCGAGTTGTGATATGTTACCTCCGAACCAACCCTTCGGAGGTATTTATGCCAACACGTTATCGCGTTACATTGACAGCGGAAGAGAGAAAAAGACTCGAGATATTGTCCTCGAATGGCGTTCGCGCCGCCAAGACGGTCCTGTACGCCCGCGCATTGCTTATGCTGGACGCCGGCGAGCATGGGCCAATGTGGAAGGTGGCGCAGGTCGCCGAGGCCCTGGGGGTGACACCGCGCACCTTGGAACATCTCAAGGAGCGTTTTGTCGAGCATGGTCTGGAGGAAGCGCTCCAGCGAAAAGAACGGGCAACGCCTCCCCGGGCCATCCTCTTTGACGGAGAATTCGAAGCGCGCCTGCTTCAACTGGCCTGCTCCAAAGCTCCCCCTGGACGGAAACGCTGGACGGTGCGACTTTTGGCCGACAAGCTTGTCGAGCTCAAGATCGTTCCGTCCGTTTCCCCCATGACGGTCTGCAACACGCTAAAAAAAACGAGCTTCAGCCTCACCTCAGCAAATACTGGAAGATCCCGCCGGACCACAACGCGGCCTTTGTAGCGGCCATGGAGGATGTTCTGGAGGTTTACCATCGACCGTATCATCGGGATTTTCCCGTCGTGTGCATGGACGAGTCGAGCAAGCAGCTGATAGGGGAAGTGACCGAACCCATCCCGGCGGCCCCGGGGCATCCACTCCTCAAGGACGACGAATATGTCCGCAACGGCGTGGCCGAGATTTTCATGGAGGTGGAACCCTTGGCCGGTCGGCGTCATGTGGAGATCACCGAGAGCAGAACGCGGATCGACTGGGCCTGCCACATCCGCGATATGCTGGAAGTCCGGTATCCCGATGCAGAGAAAGTGGTACTGGTCATGGATAACCTCAACACCCATTCCATCGCCTCGCTTTACGAAGCCTTTCCCCCGGATATCGCCCTGCGATTGGCCCGCAGACTTGAAATCCACCACACGCCCAAGCATGGGAGTTGGCTGAACATCGCCGAAATAGAGTTGAGCGTACTCAAGCGTCAATGCCTTGCCGAAAGAATCCCGGCATTAGACCAGATGCGCACGCAGGTTGCCGCATGGAATTCTGCCCGAAATACAAGGCAGACAAAGGTGGACTGGCAGTTTACTACGACTGATGCCAGGGTGAAACTGAAACGTCTTTATCCGAAACTATAAGATGTACAGTGTACTATGTGGGTGATAGAGGTCATGGTTCAATGTAAACGGTTACACGATTTCCTGGCGAAGGTCAAAACTTTTTTTGTTAAAATCGCGTTAGCGGTGAGAGAGGGCGCATCCCCGAATGGGGTGCAGGTTGAGTGGGTGACTTTCCGCTCCAAGGGAGCGGCGCATTCCTGCCGCATGTCGCCCGAGTCCCGGATTTATCCGGAAGTCAGCAAGCACGCTTCAGCGTGCGGATGCGGGGCAGGAGACGCGGAGTTCGGACCGTGAACGGTCCTGGGCTGACTTCCGGATAAATCCGGGACTCTGACAACTTCGCACACCCGCCATGTGTCGACGGGTTTGCGGCGGTCCTACAGACCGCATCCGTGATACGGACCCCTGAACCACGCGCGTTGCGCGGGGATGCGCCGCGCGGAGAGAGTGGGCGCATCCCCGAATGGGGTGCAGGTTGAGTGGGTGACTTTCCGCTCCAAGGGAGCGGCGCATTCCTGCCGCATGTCGCCCGAGTCCCGGATTTATCCGGAAGTCAGCAAGCACGCTTCAGCGTGCGGATGCGGGGCAGGAGACGCGGAGTTCGGACCGTGAACGGTCCTGGGCTGACTTCCGGATAAATCCGGGACTCTGACAACTTCGCACACCCGCCATGTGTCGACGGGTTTGCGGCGGTCCTACAGACCGCATCCGTGATACGGACCCTGAGCCCCGCGCGTTGCGCGGGGCTGGGATGCGGCCGCACCTTCGGTGCTAAAAACCCTTTGAAGCCGCCGATTCATATTCTTGTTAGATGAAAACGTCCGCAGGGTCTCGCACCCCATTCGGGGATGCACCGAGTGGAGAGAGAGAAAGTTTAATGTAATCGTTTACATTTGTGGTGGGGTTTGCTATGGGGCGGCTGTTGTTCCCCACCCCCACACGCCGGAGGCCGTCTTGAAAACGTTTGTCATTGGATGTTTCGCTGTTCTGTTGTCGCTGTCCTCCATCCTGCGTGGGCAGCTTTTGGCGTATGAGGGCTTTGCTGCGTCGGTTTACACGGCGGGACAGTTGTTGAACCAAAATCCAACGGTTTCGGGTTTTGACGGGGCCTGGACGCCGGGGAGCAACATTCACGCGGGCGGGGCGTCCGCGGCGCTGACCTGGCCGGGGATGGCCACGACGGACACGGGCGGGGCCTTCAGCAATGCGGTGGGCAATCGCGCGGGGCGGGATCTGAGCCCGGTGATGAGCGGCGAAGGCACCTATTACCTGAGTGTGTTGATGCGGAATTCGGCCATCGATTCGGCGGTGAACAACTACCGCGCGCTGGAGCTGTGGAACTTCGGAAACCGCAACCTCCAGATCGGCGTGAACCGGGATATCGACGGGACGGGCCTGCGCTGGGGGATGCGGGCCATCGACAACAACACGTTCCGGGTGACCACCGCCGATGCCGCGGCAAACCAGACAGTGCTGGCCGTGCTGAAAATCACGTTTTCCAATACAAACAATGGGGACTCGGTGCGCCTCTGGATCAATCCCACGGATTTGAGCAGCGAGGCGGCATCGGGAAACTCCGTGGTGCTGAGCGGCTTCAATTTCACCAACAACAACATCAACAATTTCCGTTTCGCGGCCTTCAGCGGTTCGTCCACGGCGTATTGGGATGAGTTGCGGATTGGCGGCACCTGGGCGGATGTGCTGCCGGCACCCGTGGCTCCTACGTTTCGGGTGCGCTATTTCGGCAGCGGTTCCACAGGGGGCGCGGCCCCGGTGGATGCGACGGCCTACGCGAGCGGGGCTTCGGTGACCGTGGCGGGCAACAGCGGGTCGCTGCTGCGGACCAATGACAGCTTCGCGGGATGGAACACGGCGGCGGACGGGTCGGGAACGGCCCACGCGGCCGGCGGCTCCCTGAGCATGGGCGCTTCGGATGTGAATCTCTATGCGCAGTGGACACAAATCCCGCCGGGAGAAGGCTTTTACGAGGTCTTGTATGACGGGAATGGTCATACGGCAGGCACGGTGCCGGAGGATTTGAACTATTATGCGGCGTCGGACACGGTAACAGCGGCGGCTGTGGGGAACATGGCGCGTCAGGGATGGGCGTTTTCGGGCTGGAACACGCAGGCGGATGGCGAAGGAACGGTGGTGGCGGCGGGAGGGACCTTCGCGATGGGGGCGGCGTCCGTGACGCTGTTTGCGCAGTGGGATCTCAACCCGAGCACGGGCAAGCCGGTGCGGGTGTTTGTGCTGGCGGGTCAGTCGAACATGCGCGGTCTGGGGAGGATCAGCCAGGCCCCGGCGGAATGGCGTCCGCTGGAGGGCGTGCTGTTTGACGACACGGTGCCGGGAACGCCGGGATCGTTTTCGGCCGTCTGGGGAGTGATGGCGGCGGTGGACGATGACCTCGGGCCGGAACTCGGTTTCGCGGCCACGCTGCGGGAGGCCTATCCGGGGGAGACCATCGCCATTGTGAAGGTCAGCCAAAGCGGCACCGGGCTGGGCTTCTGGCGGAATCCGGGGGAGGGCGGCCACGACACGCTGATGGCGCGCATCGATCTGACGCGCGACTGGCTGAACGCCTCGCTGGCGGCAAACGATATTCCCTCCTGGCAATATGGCGGGTTCATCTGGATGCAGGGGGAAAACGAGGCGAACAGCATCGTGTCGGTGGCGGAGGCCTACGAGAACGACTTTGCGGATTTGGCGCAGAAGGTGCGGACGCGGACCGGAGTGGCGGATTTGCCGGTGGTGCTGGGGCGCATCAGCATTCGGCTGGATCCCAACGCGGCGTATCCGGGGCCGGTGAAGCAGCCGCAACTGGACCAGGTGCGGGCGGGTCAGGTGTCCTGGGCTGAAAACGATTCCAATGGCGGCTGGGTGGACACGGATGATCTGCCGTTGATCGACAGCTGGCACTTCGGCAGCGCGGGGCAGATTCGGCTGGGTCGTCGTTTCGCCGGTGCCTGGTTCGATCTCGTCGAGTCCCGGCCCGCGCTGCGCCTGCGCCGCGCGGAGGGTCAGCCGCTCCGCTCCAGCGCGCCGGAGATTGTGTATGTGGCGGAGTTCAGCCGTCTGGTGAGCGGGTTCACGGCGGCGGATGTGGAGATTCTGGGGGACACCGGCGCGCAGCGGGTGGTGGTGAGCGGGCTGTCCCCGAACGATGGCAGCCGGTATGAGATCCGGGTTTCGGGCATGTTTTACAGCGGGGTGGTGGATCTGCGCGTGGGCAACGGCGCGGCGCTGGCGGAGGGGGAGTTGAGCCTTCCTGGCATCGCGGACGAGACTGCGGTCCTTTTTGCCGCGCATGGCGCGGTGGACGCACTGCTGCTGCACGAGCCCTTTGAGGCCCCGGCGCGTCCGCTGCATCAGTTGCAAAGCGGCTTTGGCTGGAGCGGCACAGGCTGGGAGGTGCAAAATAGTGCGGTGACCTCCTACGCCACGTCGGAGCAGTCCCCGCTGAGCTATGGCAATCTCTGGGCCTCGCCAGCCTATGCGTCCGGCGGGGATAATTACCAGACATCGGCGCGGATGCTGGATCTGGAGAACACCTTTGCGGGCTACATGACGAGTCGGGGTGCGGCGGCGGTGGATCTGCCCGGCACCACGCTGTGGCTGAGCTATCTGATCCGACCCGGAAACGCGGGACGTCAGCAGCGCGTTTCGCTCCTGCGGGGCACTGGTGCGACCTACAGCGATGCGAACAACATGGTGACCGTTCAGCAGACCTCCGGCACCTGGCGGATGACGATTCTGAACAACGCGGCGGTGTTGGACACCGGGATTGCGGTGGTGGCGGGTCAGACCCATTTCATGGTGCTGCGCCTGCACATCGGCGGGGTCGCAGGAGCCTCCAGCGCACATCTGTGGGTGGACCCCGCGCCGGCCGGCCTGGGCGGGGCGGATCTGGATCTGTCCTCGGCCACCGTCTCGCACAGTGTCACCAGCGCCGACTTCAAATTTGCCCGCATCCACTGGTATCCGGGCGGAAGCGCAAACGACGGTGCGCTGGACGAAGTGCGGCTGGGCACGAGTTACGCGAGCGTCACCCCGCTGCGCAACACCGCGATCGATCCAACGGTGGGCGCGGTGTCGGTGACCCGTCCCGCGGGGCAGGAGGTTAAACTCAGCGACCTGACCCTGCTGGCCAACAGCACGGACCCGCAGGCCTCGCCGCTGCGGGTGGTGTGGACACCGGGTCTGAGCGACGAAGGGGGGCTGGTGCAGGTGAGCGGACGCTGGACCACCTATACGCCGCCCGTGGGCGAAGACCCGGCGGAGGATCAGTTCGTGATCCGCGTGCAAAATGCGCTGGGCGGCTGGGCGGACGGCGTGGTCACGGTCACACGTCTTGCGCCCCCGGACCCCGGCGGCAGCACCCTCAATCTTTCCGGAGTCACAGTCCAGGGGAACGACCTGAGCTTCCGCATTTACGGCATTCCCGGGCGTCAATTCGACCTGGAGACCACCGCCGATCTGCTCAATCCCGACTGGCGGAAAATCGGGGAGATCAGCATCGGCGAGGACGGACATGCGCTTTTCGTGCATACGGACGCCGGCCCCACGCAGTTTTACCGCAGCATCCGCAAGGAGGACTGAACGATGCGTATTCTTATTCTTCTTTCTATGATTTCACTGGGTTGCGTCCGCGCCGATGCCTGGACCTGGACAATGAGCAGCGCCATTCCCGACAACGACCCCAGCGGCATGCAGAACACCCAAAGCGTGAGCGGGTACACCGAGGAGATCGAATCCATTTCCGTGCGGCTGCGTCTCGGCGGCGATCCGCTGGCTTTTGGCGGAGATCTGTTTGTGAGCCTGCAATCCTCAAACGGCGGCTACGCCGTGTTGCTGAACCGCGTGGGGCGCACGAACGACGATCCGCTCGGCTACGATACCAACGGATTCGATGTCAGCTTCGCCCTCGGCGGAAACGACATTCACCGCTACCGCGACTTCGCCTACACAACCAACGAAGATGAGGCCCTGACCGGCACCTGGAGCGCGGACGCGCGGAACATCGATCCGGACACTGTGGTGGACAGCGATGCGCGGACCCGCGACCTCGATCAGTTCACAGGCATCAACCCCAACGGCAACTGGACGCTGTTTGTCGCCGATCTGAATCTGCATGGAAACGTGCGCCTCGAGTCCTGGGGACTCGACATCGTGGTCATCCCCGAGCCGGGGACATTGTTGATGGCCGTGATCCTGCTCGGGACGGCGTGGTTCGTAGTCCGGCGGGCCCCGTAACACAAAGCTCCCGCCTCAAACGTTTTGCATCCGTGAGTTCCGCGATGGGGCGAAATTGACCACCGAATTACATGCATATTAAGCTTTAAAAGCTAGATTTACATGCATATTGGTTCTTTATGAATGAAGTTACACGCCTTTTGAAGATTCCTGAGTCGGCGGCCTCGTTTTTGTGGGGGCCGCGGCAGACGGGAAAAACCACGTTGCTGAAACGTGAGTTTCCGCAGGCCCACCGTATCGATCTCTTGCGAACCGAGGAGCAAATGCGATATCAGCGGGAGCCGAAACGCTTTCGGGAGGAATGCCGTGCGCTGCCGCCCGGTCAGCTTGTCGTTGTGGATGAAGTCCAAAAAGTCCCACAACTGCTTGATGAAGTTCAGTACCTTATGCAGGAAGACGGTCGCCACTTCATTCTTTGCGGGTCCAGTGCCCGGAAGGTGCGTCGTTCGCACGCAAATCTGCTGGGCGGGAGGGCGGCGCGGCACGAGCTGCTCGGTTTCAGTGCCAGGGAAATCGGCGAATCGTTTAACCTGGACCGAATGTTGAACCATGGGCCACTGCCTCCCCTCTATCTGGCGGAGGATCCACGTCCCCTGCAACGGGCGTACATTGACACCTATTTAAAAGAAGAGATCCTGGAGGAGGGATTGACCCGACAGCTACCCGTCTTTGCGGATTTTCTTCAAGCTGCTGCCATCGGGGACACGGAGCTGACCAATTTCTCCAACATCGCCCGCGAGTGTGGGGTGGCTTCCAGCACGGTCAGGGATTATTATGAGATTTTGGAGGATACCCTGATCGGCACCTTCGTACCCGCATACACCAAACGGGCCAAACGCCGTGTCACACATGCGCCCAAGTTTTATTTCAGGGATGTCGGTGTGGCGAATCATCTTGCACGGCGGGGTAGGCTGGAGGCGGGCGGTGAACTCTATGGCAAAGCCTTCGAAAACTGGATGTTTCATGAACTGTCCGTACACAGCCGCTACACAAATGCTTGGTATCCTATCACCTATTGGCGCCTTTCCTCCGGAATCGAGGTGGATTTTGTCCTGGGGGACGCGGTGGTGGCCATCGAGGTGAAAAGCGGCGGTCGCATCCATACCCAACACACCCGGCATCTGCTGGAATTCCGCAAGGAACATCCCAGCGTGAAGGCCTTGATTCTGGTTTGCCGTGAGGAAAAACCGCGCCTGACCGATGACGGCGTGTGGATTCTTCCCTGGCACGTGTTTCTGGACAGACTCTGGTCGGGTGATTTTCCGGTGCAGTAGTCCGACATGGCTCGAAGGCCTCCACCGAAAACGGTTCTCATCCTTGAGTTCCGCGATGGGGGCCGATCGGGTTAGGGGGCGGCGTGGGTGCTGGCGCGGGGGATGAGTTCGACGGGGAGGCGGAGGCGTTTGGCTTCCCGGGTGCCGCTGTCCAGTGCGGCGAAAAGCCACGTGCCCGCTTCTTCGCCGATGAGGCGGGCGGGAGTGCGCACGGAGCTGAGTTCGGCAAAGGCGGCGGCTTCGATGTCGTCGAAGCCGGCCAGAAGAATATCCCCGGGAACGCGGAGGCCTTTTTTCCGCAGCGCGGCGCGGGCCCCCAGGGCCATGTTGTCGTTGAGGGCAAAAATGGCGTCCGGCGCGTGGCGGCCGCTGCGGTAATGGGTTTCGACGGCGCTTTCCCCGGAGTGACGGCTGAAATCCCCGGGCCAGATGTTTTCCGGGGGCAGCGGAATGCCCTGTTTTTTCAGCTCGGTCTTCACGGCCTTGAGGCGTTCGCGGGCGTCGTGGTTGTCGGCGGGACCGCAGAGAATGGCGGGCCGTTTGCATCCGCGTTCCCGCAGATGCCGGAGCATCGCGCGGGCGCCGGACGCGTTGTCGAGCACGATGGAGCAGACGCCGGGGAAATCGAGAGCCTGTCCGATCACGACCACGGGCATGTGTCGGGCCGCCTCTTCAATGGCTTCTTCACATCCATCCTCCAGCGCCGCGACGACGATGCCGTCCACACGTCGCTGGAAACTGAGATCGCGGATGTTTTTTGCTTCTTCCCCAGGACTCCGGCTCATGGCCACCAGGACGTGGTGCTGATGTTCGGAGGCCTGATAATGCAGGCCGGTGAGCACTTCGTCGAGAAAGTGGTGGCCGATACGCGGGATGACGGCGGCGATGAGTTCCGTGCGGCTGCGCGCCAACATGCGTCCGGCCGCGCTGGGCCGATAGCCAATCTCCGCCATCGCCGTCTCGACCTGCTGTCGGGTTGCATCCCGAACCTTTTCGCTGCCATTGAGCACCCGCGAGACGGTGGCGGTGGAGAGGCCGGTCATTCGGCAAATATCGTGAAGGGTCGGGGCTTTGGACATAATCCTCTCCTACATCGGATTGCCGGGGTTTCAACCCTATAAAAGTAACACAGACATTCCTGTCTGTGAAGTGTCCTTTCCCTGGAGCGTTTCAACCTTTCAACCTTCAACCTTCCAACCCTCAACCTAATTCCTGTTTTCCAAACCTGAAAAAACAAAATGTATTCGTTTACATACTTTCCGGTCTGTGCTAGATTCATCCCCAATGAAATCTCCCTGTTTTCCCTGTGGTTTTTTTGGTCTGTTGCTGTTGGCTTTCTCCGGGTTCCTTGCGGCCCTTTGGGTGACACAGGAGGCGCAGCCATGAAGCAACGCCGCCTCTATTTCGTGCGCCACGGGCTGCGCGAGGATTTTCAGAATGCGGAGTGGAAGGAAACGGCGGAAAACCCCTGGGACCCGCCGCTGTCGCTGGATGGAAGGGCGCAGGCGGCGGACATTGGCGCATATTTTGCAGGCAAAACGGTGCAGCGCATTTACGCCTCGCCTTTTCTGCGCACCCTCGAAACCGCAGCGGCGATCTCCGAGGCCTGTGGCACGGTGGTCTGGATGGAGCAGGCTCTTTGCGAATGGCTCAACCCCGTGTGGCATCAACAGCCGCCCCGCTGGCTGAACCCGGACGAGGCCGCCGCGCGTTTTCCGGGTGTGGACCCGTCCTACGCATCCCGGGTCTTTGCCTGCTTTCCGGAAAAGGATCAGGGCGAAGAGGTCCGTGCCCGTTGCCAGCTTTTCCTCGCCGAGATCATGGCCGATGACGACGAGGGCGACCTGGTTTTCGTCACGCATGGCTCTCCGCTGGGGCAATGCATGACGCTGCTCCTGGGCCATGCCGACGAAGTGGATTTCCGCATGGCCGCCATCACCGAGTTGCTGCAAAACGGCCGCGACCTTCGCCTGCTCCACAGCGGCTGCGAACATCTCAACGTCCTCGATGAGATCGGCCGCTTTGTGTAAGTGGATTTATCGTAACCTCCAAACTCTCCCCGCCATGAATCCCTTCTTTCCCTCAGATCTTTCCAGACTCCGCACTGCAAGCTCCCGTTCCGTGTCCCCTGAAAATGTATATGGAGAAAAAGGCCGGGGAGGAATGGCGGAGGCGGGGCCCACCCCGCAAGAGGAGGTCGTTCGCATCGGACAGGAGTGGACGCCGAACGAATGCGCCCGTGATCTGGGGCGGGGTTGGAAACTCCGACCTTATATCAAAATCCCTTCCAGAAAAAGCGCGACGATCATGGATGTGGAGGGGCCTGGGGTGATTCAGCAGATCTGGATGACGGTCGATGGCTATTGGCGGCACGTGATCCTCCGGATGTATTGGGATGGGGAGGAAACGCCCTCGGTTGAATGCCCGGTTGGTGATTTTTTTGCCAGCGGATGGGGTCAGTATGCGGCGCTGGTTTCCCTGGCGGTCTGTGTCAATCCCGGCAGTGCGTTCACGTGTTACTGGCCGATGCCGTTCGGGAGCCGCTGCCGTATCACGATGGAAAACCTGACGGCGAAAGAGATAACGCTTTTTTACCAAATCAATTATTCGCTCGAGACGATTGCGGAGGACGCGGCCCGCTTCCACGCGCAATTCCGGCGTGTGAATCCGTTGCCCTACAAGAGCGTCTATACTCTGCTCGACGGCGTGCGCGGGCGCGGTCACTACATAGGCACCTACATGGCCTGGGGTGTCAACAATTCAGGATGGTGGGGGGAAGGGGAGCTGAAATTCTTTCTCGATGGCGATCAGGAGTTTCCCACCATTTGCGGCACGGGGACCGAAGACTATTTCTGCGGATCCTACAATTTCGAAAACAAAAAGACCAAACAATACGAGGCCTACTGCACTCCGTACGCCGGCTTGCATCAGATCCTGCGTCCCGACGGCGTGTATGGTTCACAAATGCGATTTGGCATGTATCGATGGCACCTCACTGATCCTGTGCGCTTTGAGCAGGATCTGCGCATCACCGTCCAGGCCCTGGGCTGGAGGAGCGAAGGTCGGTTTCTGCCCTTGCAGGACGACATCGCGTCCGTCGCGTACTGGTACCAGACGGAACCCCACTCTCCTTTTCCCGCACTTCCCGACAAAGACGCTCTGGAGGTTGTCTGAGGCCCTCCACACCACCTCTCTCCCGGTGGATTTCGGGCGAAGCCGGTCTCAGGGATGTCAGGGCCCGGCGATGCTGCGGGCCTCCGGGGACTTCAGCATTTTTCCGTACAGGACCCTTTCGAGCCACTCCATGGACTGCTCTTCGTAGCCGTAGTCCGGGTCGATGAGCCTCGCTTGGGTTCCGCGGGTTCCGATAAACAAGGTGAGGTGGCGGACACTCGGCAAGGTGGAAATCTGGATCAGGGCGGGACCCGGTCCGAGTGCAGCGATGGAATGGGCCTGCGGGGTTTCCAGGGGAACGTCCAGCGCGCGCGCGGCCCGCAGAAGCCCCCAGGTGGTGGTGCCAAAAAACGTTGTTCCCGAAAGGCGCGCCAGTTCGCGTTCGTTCGGGGCGTTTCGCCCGTAGCCCTGCTCCATCAAATTACCGAGGGACACCGGCGCGCAGGTCGCGGCAGTGCTTTGACGAATAAACCCATCTTTATCGCGTTTTAAACCGTCCTGCACAAAGGGATAGATCGGAATCGTGCGCCACAGCGTCAACCCGGCCAGGAACAGGGCCATTCCAACGCGAGCAAGGGGCGTGAGGCCCGGGGATTCACCCAGGCGGGACCGCGTCAACAGTCCGAGCAGGAAAAACCCGAAAAATCCGAATGCGAACCAGACGCCCTGCTGGGAATACGCCTCTGCCAGCATCCAGCCGGGAACGTTGGAGTCCGCAAGTTTGCGCAACAGCACCGAGACGAGCAGCCAGAGCAACGCTCCAGATCGGGTACTCCGCCTGTGCTGGAAAAGCAACAGGTTTCGGAGGGCGAACCGATAGGAGGGCTCCTCCTCGAGGGGTGTATGCTTTTGCGGAAGTGAAGCGTTTGGAGGATGGCCTTTTGAAAAAAATGCCGTAGAGACACCCGCATGATTCTCCTCTCGTATGCCATGCCCGAAGAAGCGCCCCGCTGTCCGATTCCCCCACACTGCCGCAGGGTCTTGACGGGCATCGGCAAGGTTCTCGCCGTCACCCAGATCGCAAAGGCTATCTGCGAGCGCCGTCCGGAGCTGATCGTCAATGTCGGTTTTTGCGGCGGGCTGAACGGGAGCGCCCAGGGCGCATTGGTCCTCCCGAGCGAAACACGTCAGTGGGACCTCGACCTGCGGCCCCTCGACCTTCCGCTGGGCCACGGCTACGCCATGCACTGCCCGCTGCGCCTGCCGCGCGTCGACCTGCGCGCCCTGCCCAATCCCGTCCGCGGCCGCATCATCAGCGGCGACCGTTTTGTGGATTCCAGCGTGCATGTGGACCCGCAGGCTGTGGCGGTGGACATGGAAACCGCCGCCATCGCCCTCCTGGCCTGCGAATTCGGCATCCCCTTCGTCAGTGTCCGCGAAGTCTCCGACGTCGCCGACGGTCCCCAGGGCGTCCCTCACCAGCAATTTATGAACTATGTGACGAAAAACGGTCCCGGCTACAGCGCCGCCGTCGCCGAAATCCTCCAGAATCCAAGCCCCTTCCTCTCCTGCCGGGTGGAGCGATGGGCTCCCTGAATCCCGGCGGACCACAGGTTCCACCGCCGCTGTTCGTGGACGAACACCTGCTCGTCGTGGTCAAACCCTCTGGCCTCCTCAGCGTGCCGGGTCGCACGCCCGCCCTGGCCGATTGCCTCTGGACCCGCCTGCGCCAGGCCTTCCCGGAGCGCGAGGTTCTCCTGGTCCACCGCCTCGACCGCGACACCTCGGGTCTGATGGTGTTTGCGCTCACGCGCGAGGCGCAGGCCTGTCTGGGAAGGCTTTTCGAGCACCGCAAGGTCCACAAGGAGTACCGTGCGCTGGTGCACGGCCACCCGGCGGACTACCGGGGCCGCATCGACGCGCCGCTGCGCAAGGATTGGACCCGCAACGACCCGCCCGTGTACATTGTGGATGCCGAGCGCGGCAAAAGCGCGGTCACGCACTGGGAAGTCCTCGAACGCCTGAAGGGCTTCAGCCGCGTCCGTCTCTGTCCGGAAACCGGTCGCAGTCATCAGCTTCGTGTCCACATGCAGCAGCTCGGACACCCTATCGTGGGCGACCCGATCTATGGTCCGCAGCCACCGCTCGCTTCGCTTCGACTCTGCGCCGTGGTCCTGGAATTCCCGCATCCGCTTCAGGGGCAAAAACTTCGTTTTGAAATTCCCGAGCCGCCGGAGTGGCAGGACGCGTTGCCGACAGGTGCATGAAGTCCTGACTTTCCAAGCCCGCCCCCGCCGGGTAAGGGAGAGATATGTCGTCCCGCAAGTTTATGGAGCGTCTGGAGGTCTACCTTCTCGATGTGGTGCAGGGGAGCCGTCCCGGCAAAGGGGCGGCGCTTCTCCGCGCCACGCTCGGGGGCCTTTCGCATGTGTTCACCGGAGTGGTGCAGTTCCGCCTCTGGGCCTACGAACACGGCCTGCTCAAACACCACACTCTCGGCTGTCAGGTGCTCAGCGTCGGCAATCTCACGGTGGGCGGAACGGGAAAAACGCCCGTGGTGGAGCTCCTGGCCCGTTCGTTGCAGCAAAACGGACGACGGGTCGCGATCCTCAGCCGAGGATACAAACGCAAAAGCCAAAAACGCAGCTCCCGGCAGCGTTGGAAGGATTTCTGGGGCGGACTCGACAATGACCCGCCGCTGGTGGTGTCCGACGGAATCCGCCTGCTCATCGAGCCGGCCTTCAGCGGAGACGAGCCCTACATGCTCGCCAAAAATCTGCCCAATGTCGCCGTCATCGTGGGCAAGAACCGCGTGCAGTCCGGTCGCTACGCCATCCGGAAACTCCGCTGCGACACCTTGATTCTGGATGATGGATTCCAGCACCTCGCGCTCAAACACCGCCTCGACATGGTGTTGGTGGACCGCACGAATCCCTTTGGCAACGGGCGCACCCTGCCGCGCGGCCTGCTGCGCGAACCGATACGCAACGTCAAACGCGCCGGCTTCATCTTCATCACCAAAAGCAATGGCGATGGCGCGGAGGAGTTGCGCACCCGCCTGCGCGAACTCAATCCCACGGCGGAAATTTCGGAGTGCCGCCATTGCCCCCGATACCTCAAACATCTCTTCGAGGAGGAAACCGAAACCCTGGACTATCTGCGCGGCAAAAAAGTCCTCGCCCTCTCCGGTATTGCCGTTCCCGCAGGCTTCGAGCGCGAGCTGGTCCTGCACGGGGCCACGGTCGTCGAACACCGCGTCTTTGCCGACCACCACCGCTACTCATTGCAGGAAATCCTCGATGTGGTGAACCGCGGACTGAGTCTCGGCGTCGATGCCATCATCACCACCGAAAAAGATGCCGTCCGCGTTCCCCATCTCGAACGCCGCGATCTGCCCATGCTCTATTTGCGGGTCGAAATCGAGATGTTCACCGGGCACGAACAATACGCCGACTGGATCCGCCGCATCTGCCTGGAGTAAACGTTTCCCGCTTGCCGCCCTGCGGAACGCGGGGTACAAAGAACACATGACCCCTCCCGATTGCCGCTGGAAACAGCGTTTTGACAACTTCAATCGCGCCCTGGCCTGCCTTTCGGAGGCCGTCGCGCTGGCATCGCAACGCCCCTTGTCCCACTTGGAAAAACAAGGCGTCATCCAAGCCTTCGAATTCACGCACGAATTGGCGTGGAACACCCTCAAGGATTTCCTGACGGAGCGGGGGGCCAGCGAACCCCTCTACGGCAGCCGCGACGTCACCCGCCTTGCCTTCTCTCTCGGACTCCTCGACGACGGCGAGGCCTGGATGAACATGATCGCCGACCGGAACCGCAGTTCACACACCTACAATCAAGACACCGCGGATTCTATTTTCAAGGCCATTCTGGACACCTACCATCCAGCCTTTGTCCGTCTTCAGCAGCGCCTGCGGAACCCATGAGCACGGACACCCTTCCTCACGGACTTTCCGACTCTACCCTTCTCCGACTCCGGACCCTCTTCGCGCGGCATCCGGGCCTCCAGGAAGTC
The DNA here is from genome assembly GCA_964497855.1 of uncultured Verrucomicrobiota bacterium. Lineage (GTDB taxonomy): Bacteria > Verrucomicrobiota > Kiritimatiellia > SS1-B-03-39 > UBA6053 > CAYLNG01. The sequence goes on from CAZCFM010000052.1 coordinate 14,919, forward strand.
CTCCTCTTTGGCTCACGCGCGCTGGGCACGCATCGCCCAGGCTCCGATATCGATTTGTGCCTCTTTTCCGATACCTGGACCTCCCGCGATCTTCTGAAGCTGGACGACGAAATGGATCAACTGAACCTTCCCCACAAAACCGACCTTCTTCTGTGGCGGGAGATCGATCACCCGGCGCTTCGGGAACATATTCACCGCGTGGGGTGGAGGCTGTACCCCGCATGACCCCGGTTTTTGAATCCCCCGATGTCCGCCTGCTCGTCGTCGCCCCCAACTGGCTGGGCGACGCCGTGATGGCCATGCCCGCCGTCCAGGTCCTGCGCGAACGCCTGCACCCCGTAGCGCGGCTGGACGTCGCGGCCAAACCCGGCCCGTCCACGCTCTGGCGCCTGCACGAAGCCCCCGCCGCCGTCTGGGCGCTTTCGCCCCGGATCGCCGATCTGACCGACGCCGTCCGAGGCCTTCGCACCGAAGCCTTCACCCACGCTATTTTCCTGCCCAACTCCTTCCGCAGCGCCCTCGCCCCGACCCTCGCCGGCATTCCTTTTCGACGCGGCACCGCCTCCCAGGGCCGCCGCCTGCTGATCAATGATCCCGTCGATCTCTCCGCCTGCGCCCCGCGCCACCAGCAATGGGAAATGGCGGCCCTGCTGCTTCCCGGCGGCCTCCCGGATTCGTTGCCTTCCCCGCGCCTCAGCCCGCCCGAAGACGCCCGCGCCGAAGCCGCTCAGCTCCTGCAGGACCTGCCCACTCCCCGCCTGGGCCTCATTCCCGGCGCCGCGCGCGGTCCCTCCAAACGCTGGCCGCCGGAGCGCTTCCGGGCCGTCGCCGAAGCCTGGCTCGCCGAAACCCGCGGCTCCGTCTGCTGGCTCGGAACGCCCGAAGACGCGGCCCTCTGCGACGAACTGAACCAAAACCTCGGCCCCCGAGCCCGCTCCTTCGCCGGAAAAAGCCCGCTGCCCCTCTTCGCCGCCCTGCTCGAAGCCCTCGACGCCGTCTGCGCCAACGACAGCGGCGGCATGCACCTCGCCGCCGCCCTCGGAACCCCCGTCATCGCCATTTTCGGCCTCACCGATCCCGCCAAGACCGGACCCCTGCATCCCCGCGCCGTCGTCGTGCAGGCCCCCGGCACCCGCCAGCGCAACATCGCCCGCGACAGCGCCGCCGCCCGCCTCGCCCTCGAGGCCGTCAGCGTCTCCGCCGTCCTTGAACACGTTCTTGCCATTCCGCAAACGGACCGATAAGGGACGCGAATGTCCCGACCCAAAATTTCCGCCTGTGTGATGACCTTCAACGAAGAGTTGAACATACGGCGCTGCCTCGAAAGCCTTTCTTTTTGTGATGAAATCGTCGTGCTCGACAGCCTGAGCACGGACAAAACCATGGACATCTGCCGGGAATTCACGGACAAGGTTTTCCAGGAGCCCTGGAAAGGCTACATCACCCAGCGCAACCGCCTCCGCGAACTCGCCACCCACGAGTGGGTGCTTTTCCTCGATGCCGACGAGGAGGTCTCCCCCCTCCTGCGCGACCAAATCCTCTACCAGTTCCGCGTGGGCACCGGCAAATACATGGGCTTTGAATTCCCCCGGCAAGTTTTCTACCTCGGAAAATGGATCCGCTTCGGCGAATGGAATCCCGACATCAAACTCCGCCTCTTCCGCAAGGACAAGGGCTACAGCGGCGGACAGGAGCCCCACGACATGGTCATCGTCGACGGCCCCGTCAAAACCCTGACCGGAAAACTCTGGCACTACACCTACAACAACCTCTCCCACCACCTCAACGTCATCAACCGCTTCTCCACCATCAGTGCCCGGGAAATGTACCGGGCCGGACGCCGTTTCCGTCTGCTGGACCTTATTTTCCGCCCGCCCACCCGCTTCATCAAAGGCTATCTCATCAAATGCGGCTTCCTCGACGGACTGCGCGGCTTCATCGTCGCCGTTATCGTGGCTTACGGCGTCGCCATGAAATACGCCAAGCTCTGGGAGTGCGAATGGGAGGCGATCATGGACCGCGAATACCGCCCCAAAGACGATGACTAGCCCCCGCCTCTTCCGCTCCGCCGGCATCGTCAGCCTCGGCACCCTCAGCTCCCGCCTGCTCGGACTGGTCCGCGAAATGATGATGGCCTGGGCCTTCGGGACCTCGCTGGCGGGCTCCGCCTTTTTTGTCGCCTTCACGATTCCCAACCTGTTCCGCCGCCTTTTCGGGGAAGGGGCGCTCTCCGCCGCGTTTATTCCCTCCTACGTCCGCGTGCGCGACACGGAAAGTCCGGAGGCCGCCTGGAGCCTCACGCGGAACGTCGCCTCCCTTCTCTTCGTGGTCCTGGGCGGCCTCACGCTGCTGCTGATGATTGCCGCCGGATTTCTGATGGACGTCCCCGCTCTTCCCGAACGCGTCCGCGCGGTTCTGCCCACCCTGCGCATCATGCTCCCCTACACCATCTGCATCTGCCTGGCGGCGCTGGTGATGGGCGTGCTCAATTCCCACCGCAAGTATGTGGTGTCGGCCTTCACCCCCTGCCTGCTCAACCTGGTCTGGATCGCCGCGTTGATCGGGGTCAATCACGCCCCTCAGCTCTCGCCGGAGGAAAAAAGTCTCTGGCTGGCCTGGGCCATCTTGCTCGCGGGAGGGCTGCAGTTCCTCGTGCAGCTCCCCTCGCTGCGCAAACTCGGATATCACCGATCCGCTCCGGTGCGCCTCGACGACCCCAAAATCCGCCGCATCCTCCTGCTTATGGGACCCGCCGCCCTCGGCGCCGCCGTCACCCAAATCAACGTCCTAATCGACCGATTCCTCGCGCTCTGGGTCGCCGACTACGGCCCCTCCGCGCTGTCCTTCTCCGAACGACTCATTTATCTGCCCCTCGGTCTCTTCGCAACCGCGCTGGGCACCATCCTGCTGCCCGAAATGTCCGGCCTCGCCCGCGAACAAAACGCCGGACGCCTGTCGCAGATCATCGACCAGAGCCTGCGCGGTCTTACCTTCCTCATGCTCCCCGCCGCCATCGGATTGGGTCTGCTCGCCACCCCCATCGTCGAACTCGTCTATGCCCGCGGCGCCTTCGATGCCGAGTCCGTGCTCATGACCTCCCGCGCTCTGGCCTTTTACGCGCCCGGACTCGTGATCTTCAGCCTCGCCAAGGTGTTTGTTCCCGTATTCTACGCCCACCACGACACCCGGACGCCTGTGCGGATCGGCATGTTCGCCGTGCTCGGCAACCTCGCGCTCAACTTCCTCTTCATCGTCATCCTGCCCGAGGGATGGAAACACGCCGGACTGGCCCTCGGCACCGTCGCCTCCGAGGCTGGACAAGTGACCTGTTTGGCCTGGCTGACCCATCGCCGTCACGCCCGGCTCAACCTGCGTCCCCTGTTTCTCGCCTTCGGCAAACAAGGGCTGGCCTGCATCCCTCTCATTGCCACCGTGCTCCTCCTGCCCGCCCGACTCCCGCAGTGGGGCAACGCCTTAACCCTCTTCACCACCATTGGCGTCGCCGCACTTCTCTATTTGATCAGCGCCGGACTCCTCCGCTGTCGCGAACTTCACGAATTCCGCCACCACTGACAAGCGGGCTCAGTCTTTGTGCATCCGGGACAGGACATCCTGCGCCATGCGCAGGCTGGCCTGGTCGATCATGGAGGAGCCGATGGCGGCGGAGCCCCGTCCGGCGCGGCTGGCTTCCTCGTAGGCGGCGATGACGGCCCGCGCCCGTTCGATTTCCTCGGGCGTGGGCGCAAACGCCAGATTGAGCGCGTCGATCTGGGAGGGATGAATGGCCCATTTTCCATCAAAACCGAGGGCGCGGGAACGAGCGGCGGCGAGGGCCAGACCTTCGGAATCGCGGAAATTTCCGTAGGGCGCATCGATCACGCGCAGCCCGGCGGCTTTTCCGCACATGATGAGTCGGCTGTACACAAAATGCAGCGGGTCGCCGGGATAGACGCCGTGGGATTCGCCGTGGCCCGACACCGAGGAGAGCGGCATGTTGACGCTGGCCGAATAATCGGCGATGCCGAACACCAGGCAGCGGAGGCGGGGCGAAGCGGCGGCGATGGCATCGGCGTCGCGCAGGGCGCGGGCGCTTTCGATGATGGCCTCGATGCCGATAGGCACCGCGCGTCCGCACTCCTGCTCCAGGGCATTGAGGAGCTGGTCCAGATAGTGAATCTGCGCGGCGGATTCGACTTTGGGCACGACGAGGGTGTCGAGTTTCGCGGCGGCGGGTTCGGGCAGGATGCGCAACACATCGCGCAGGGCGAAGGGTCCGGCGAGGTCGTTGATGCGCAGGGTGAGGATGCGCGCGCCCCAGTCGAGGGTTTCCAGCGAGCGGAGGACGACGTCGCGGGCGGCGGCTTTTTCGGCGGGGGGGCAACTGTCCTCCAGGTCGAGCATGATCACGTCCGCCGCGCAGGCGGCGGCTTTGCCGTGCATGGAGTCGCGGTGTCCGGGGACGGAAAGAATGGAGCGGCGGGAGGAGATCATGGCAGTTTGCGGCGGTTCATGGCGCTGAAGATGACGAGACTTTGCGGGAGGGTGCTGATGTTGGTGCCGAGATAGGAGCGGTGCACGCGTTTGGCGGTGGTGTGCAGCCGCATCACCCACTTGCAGTGGTCGGTGTCGGGAAGGTGAAAACGGACGTGTTCGTTGGAGGCGTTGAAAAAGACGAGCACATCCTCGCTGTCTTCCGCGAGGCCGAAATGTTGACCGCGCCCGCTGAGGCGGAGGCCAATGGCGGTGTCGTTGCTCCAGTCCGGAGGACGGTTGTCGGGACCGAGCCAGACCACGCGGCGGTCGGCGAATTCGGCGGGGCCGCTGGTGACGAAGGCCTGCTGGCGGAGCGCGGGCAGTTCCTCGCGGAGGCGGATGAGGCTGCGGGTGAATTCGAGCAGGTCTTTGCGGTCGGCGTCCAGCGTCCAGTCCAGCCAGCTCAGTTCGTTGTCCTGGCAGTAGGCGTTGTTGTTGCCCTGCTGCGTGCGGCCAAACTCGTCGCCCGCGCAGATCATCGGAATGCCACGCGACAGCATCAGGGTCGCGAGCAGATTTTTCTGCATGCGGAGGCGGCGCTCGACGATTTCGGGATTGAAGCTGGGGCCTTCGACGCCGCAGTTCTGGCTGAAGTTGTGGTTCTCGCCGTCGCGGTTGTTTTCGAGGTTGGCCTCGTTGTGTTTTTCGCTGTAGCTGACGAGGTCGAGCAGGGTGAAGCCGTCGTGGCAGGCGATGAAGTTGACGGATTTGAGCGGTCCCAGGGGCTGACCGTGATAGAGGTCCTCGCTGCCGAGCAGGCGTGTGGCAAAGCTGGACAGGCGCCCCGGTTCGCCGAGCCAGAAGCGGCGGATTTCATCGCGGTATTTGCCGTTCCATTCGGGCCAGCGGGTGGAGGGAAAGGAGCCCACCTGATAGGCCCCGGCGGCGTCCCAGGCCTCGGCGATCATCTTCACGCCGCGCAGGACGGGGTCGTGGTCGATGTCCTCGATGAGCGGAGGCTTGGCCAGCAGTTTGCCATCGGTGTCGCGGCAGAGAATGGGGGCCAGGTCGAAGCGGAAGCCGTCGATGTGGTATTCACTGACCCAGTGGCGGAGGCAGTCGAGGATGAAGCGGCGGACCACGGGATGGTTGCAGTTGAAGGTGTTGCCGCAGCCGCTGTAGTTGTGGTAGCCGTTGACGGGGTCCTGGATGTAGAACACCTCGTCGTCGACCACGCGGAAATTGTAGTTCAGGCCGTTTTTGCCGCCCTCGGCGGTGTGGTTGAAGACGACATCGAGGATGACCTCCATGCCGGCGGCGTGCAGGGCCTTGACCAGGGCCTTGAATTCGTCCACCTGCTGCCCGCGGTTGCCGGAGGCGGCGAAGCGTCCGTTGGGTGCATAAAATGAAAGGGTGCTGTAGCCCCAGAAATTGCGGAGCAGGGAGCGTGCGTCGTTGCTGTGGAAATACTCCATTTCATCAAACTCAAACAGGGGCAGCAGTTCGACGGAGGTGACGCCGAGGGTTTTGAGGTGGGGAATTTTTTCGATGAAACCCGCGTAGGTTCCCGGATGGCGCACCTTGGCGGCGGCGCTGAGGCCGCGCACATGGGCCTCGTAGATCACCATGCGGTCCCAGGGAATGTGGGGCGGCGTGTCGCGTCCCCAGTCGAACTGCGAATCGACGACAACGGCTTTGGGGAAGGCCGGGCCGCTGTGCAGCGGTTCGCCGGGACGCTGCACCAGCGACTGCCCCCAGGTCGGCGATCCCGCCACCGCGGGCGCATGGGGATCGAGCACAAACTGATTTTCCGGAAAGCGGGACGTGCGGCGGTTGATCTTCCAGACGTAACAAATGCCCGCTTTCACGCCGGGGACATCCACCGACCAGAGATCGCCGAAGCGGTGGTCTTCCGGGTTGAGCGCCACCTCGCGCAGCGGGCGGAGGTCGCGGTGGTTTTCGAAAAGGAGGAGGTCCACCGTGTCGGCGTCGCGGCACCAGAACGTGAAACGGCAAATGTCGCCCTGCAGTCGGGGTCCGAAGCTGTGAAGGGGGCGCAGATTTCCGGCGTAGGCGTGGACGGAGGAAAGTTTCATCGTCGAAAGCTATACGATCTCTGACGGGCTTGTCACGTTTTTTGCTCGCAGGGATGCAAACAGTGTTTCCAAAAACGCCCTGCAAGGTTGATGCCGCCGCCGCTTTCTGATACACGGAACATCCCTCATGAAAAAAGCCATCTATCCCGGCACCTTCGACCCCATCACCCGCGGCCACATTGACATGGTGCGGCGCTCCGTTCCCTGCTGCGACCATCTCGTGGTGGCGGTGGCCCGCAGCACGCCGAAAAACGTCTGGTTTTCGCTCGAAGAACGCATCGAACTCGTGCGCGACGCCCTTTCCGACCTGCCCACGGTCGAAGTCAAACCCTTCGAAGGCCTGTTGGTGGAGTTTGCCCGCAAGGAACAATCGCAGTTTCTCATCCGCGGCGTGCGCGCCTTTTCCGACTTTGAATACGAGATGCAGATTGCGTTGATCAACCGCAAACTCGCGCCCGAGATCGAGACGCTCTTCCTCATGCCCGCCGAGGAATACAGCTACGTCAGCTCCAGCCGCGTGCGCGAAATCTCCGCCCTCGGCGGGGATGTCAGCCGTTTCGTCACTCCCATGACCGAAGCCGCACTCATCGCCAAACGCCGCAACCGCCTCGAAACGCAGGACACGCCCCGCCGTTCCGCCGCCGGGGGATGAGGGATACCGTCACAATAAACACGCACGGGAGGTCAGCACCAAAGCCGGCGGATGTGGAAACCCCGCCCGCCGGTTCCGAGGGCGGGGCCGGACACGATGTTCTCGCGGGTGATGCCCCGCCCGGGCACGGAATCGCGGATGCGGCGAACCAACAGATCCAGCTGATCCGGATTCCCCTCCACATCGACCTCCACGCTCCCGTCGGGACAGTTGGCCACCCAGCCCTCCAGGTCGAGGGATTGCGCGATGCGCAGGGCTGTGGCGCGGAAACCCACGCCCTGCACCTCGCCAAAAAACCGAATGTTGCGGTGTTCCATGCCATGCATCGCTACGGAAGATCCCTCATGTAGTCCGCAACGGATTCCAGCAGCGCACTGACATTGAGTTTTTGAGGACTGCACTTGATTGCCCAGGGTCGTCCGGGGTGAAGTTCATCCCACAACGGGCGCATTCCCTGATACCGTCCTCCGCCGGGATCGTGGTTGCCAAAACCCTCGACCACCTGGTTCCACAACGGGCGGAAACGCTGCAACAGCAACGTTTCCCCGAGTGAAATCCAGATGTCATCCACGGTCAAAAAACGGCACGTGAAATCCGCGATATCCAAAGTGGGAACCTGTTGAATGGAAGCCGCATGTTCCGAAAGTCGTTTTGAGAGAGCACTGGAATCCATCGAGGCATTGATACTTGCGCCTTTGCGTCCCCCCTTCGGAATGGCTTTCCCCACGTAAATCGGCAAGATCCCACCCTTGCGATTCCGTTCAGCCAAAGGTCGATAGGGAGGAAACGTTCCGCGCTAGTATATGGCGTATACCCCCGCGCCCCGGAAAGCAGGAAGAGGGACCAGGGGAACTTCCGGACGGGACAGCAGCGCGTCCATGACGCTTTTTCCCAAATTACCTTTGTCCAGCGGGTTGAAAAATTCGTCGGGCTGCATGAAGCGATTTCAGTTGTGTGTGGATGGAACCGGCGACCGTGGCCGCAAGTTTGACGGGCACAGCGTTCCCGAGTTGTCGCATGCTTTCGGTCCAAGAGCCAGCAAAAACATAGTCGTCAGGGAACGTTTGGATGCGTGCGGACTCGCGCACCGAAAAATAGCGCACGCCGCCGTCGGCATAGGCGAGCATGTTTTCCCCGCCGGGAACTCCGTGATCCCCGGCTTTGAGGGCTTTTGCCGGTTCGTCATAGGGACTTCCCGTGTGCCCGGGGTAGGTCTTCGCGCCCGGCTGAAAAACGTGGTTCCGCAGGCTGGTCGTTTCGTCAAAGGACGGAAGGCCCGCAAAGGCATCGCGGACGGTGAGCCATCGAGCCCCGGCACCCAGTAGAGGCTCCGTGGACAAAGAGGCGGCTTTCTTGATCAGGTTCTCCGGAATCCGTGCAGGTTCATCCAGTCCGTGTTCCTTCCAGTAGTCTCCCGTGACATGTTTCGCCCGAATCAGGGCGTCGGAAGAAGCCACGGGGGTTGGAAAAAACCATTTGGCGTCCAAATCCGAGCGGAATCCCACAAAAAACACACGATGCCGCCGTTGCGGCACTCCATAATCCGCCGCATCGGCCACATGGATGCCCACCTGGTAGCGCAATCCGTCCGAACGGCCACTCGAGGTGTGGTGTTTCTGGATGCGTTGAAGATTCTGCTCCCACGACACATTCCGGGAGACCGGAAAATCAGGATATGTGAGCTGGAGCCGTATAAACTCGACATAATTTCGGAAGGCGGGGCGCAACAGTCCCCGCACATTTTCAAACATAAACGCCAGCGGGCGCAGTTCGCGGACCGCGCGCACGGCTTGCGGGAACATATCCCTCTGATCATTATACCCCTGTGCTTTTCCGCCCACGGAAAAGGGCTGGCAGGGAGGTCCGCCCGCAACCAGTTCCACCTCTCCCAGCGAGGCAAAATCAAACTCACGGACATCGCCCTCAAACAAGTTCCACCGGGGCCGATTCAACCGTAATGTGGCGCAGGCATCGCGGTTCCGCTCCACCAACGCAACATGCTCAAACCCGGCTCTTTCTATTCCAAGAGCCAAGCCTCCGGCCCCTGAAAACAACTCCAGAGACCGCAATTTTTTTCCAGACGCTTCCGATTTTGGGTTCATGAACCTTCTTTACCATGCTCTTCCGATTGGAAGCAAGCCCGGAAATCACTTGTATAGTTTATTTCATCCAGCGCGGCGCGGAGGCCTTCGAGGATGGGGCTGAGGTTTTCTTCACTGCCCACGG
>CAZCFM010000053.1:0-22621 GCA_964497855.1 uncultured Verrucomicrobiota bacterium
AGTCCGTCGCGTTTGAGGAGGGCGTCGGGGTTGGGGTCGCGGCCGCGGAAGGCGCGGAAGAGGTCCATGGGCGGGAGGGAGCCGCCGCGTGAGAGGATGGCGGAGCGGAGGCGTTGTGCGGTGGCGGGGTCGAAGAGTCCGTTTTCGCGGAAGGCGTCGAAGACATCGGCTTCGAGGACTTCGGCCCATTTGTAGCTGTAGTAGCCGGCGGCGTAACCGCCGGAGAAAATGTGCTGGAAGGAGAAGGAGTGCGCAACGCCGTCGTGGGGCGGGAAGAGGCTGACGTCGCGGAGGGCGGCGCGTTCGAAGGCGACCAGGTCGTCGCCAATCTGATCGGGCGGGGTGGTGTGCCAGGCGAGGTCGAGCAATCCAAAAGAAAGCTGACGGACGGCCTGGTAGCCTTTTTGGAAGGTCTGGCTGGCGCGCATGCGCTGGATGAGGACTTCGGGAAGGGCTTCGCCGCTTTGATGGTGGCGGGCGTAGCGGCGGAGGAATTCGGGTTCCTGCAGCCAGTTTTCGAGGAGCTGGGAGGGGAGTTCGACGAAGTCCCAGAAGACATTGGTGCCGGCGACGGAGCGGTAGCGGCACTGGGAGAGAAGTTCGTGGAGGGCGTGGCCGAATTCGTGGAAGAGGGTGCGGGCCTCGTCGAGGGTGAGGAGCGAGGGGGCACCGTCGACGGGCGGGGTGAAGTTGCAGACGATGCCGACGTCGGGGCGGCGGACTTCGCCGTCCCAGAGGCCCTGTCCGAGGAGGGCGGCCATCCAGGCTCCGGGTTTTTTGGTGGCGCGGGGGAAGGGGTCAATCCATAAATATCCGAGCAGGGCGCCGCCGGCCTCCTCGACGCGGAAGGTCCGAACCTCGGAATGGTAGACGGGCAGGTCTTCCGAGGGTCGGAAAACGAGGCCGAAGAGTTCGCGGCAGAGGGCGAAGACGGCGCCGAGGGTGGATTCGAATTCGAAGTAGGGGCGGAGTTCCTCCTGGTTGAGTTCGAAACATTTCTCCTTCAGTTTTTCGGCGTAAAAGGCGTAGTCCCAGGGCTGAAGGGGGCCGCTGCCGCCGAGGTCGGCCTTGCACGCCTCGACGGCGGCGATGTCGCGTCGGGCGGCGGGCATGACGATGGGGAGGAGGCGGTCGTAGAAGCGGCGGAGGGTGTCGAGGTTGCCGACCATGCGGCGTTCGAGGACGTAGGCGGCGTGGTCGGGGTATCCGAGCAGTTGGGCGCGGCGGTTGCGGAGGTCGAGGATTTCGCGGAGAAGGCTGGCGTTGGCGTGTTCGCCATCGACGCAGCGGGAGCCGTAGGCCTGCCACATCCCGCGGCGGAGGGCGGCATCGGGGCAGTAGGTCATGAAGGCGATGTAGCTGGGGGCATCGAGGGTGAATTTCCAGGCGTCGGGGCGCTTGTCCTTGCGGGCGGCGGCTTTGGCGGCGGCGCGGGCGGTTTCGGGGAGGGGGGCGACGATGGCTTCGTTTTCGATCCAGAGGGCGTAGGCCTGGGTGGCTTTGAGCACATTTTCGGCGAAGGCAGGGCCGCAGACGCTGAAGCGCTGGTCGATGCCGCGCAGGGTTTGGCGATCGGCTTCCGGAAGCGCGGCACCGTTGCGGCGGAAGTGGAGGACGTGGTTTTCGAGGACGGTGTGTTGTTCGGGGTCGAGGCCGAGCGCGGCGCGGTTTTCCCAGAGGGTTTCGAAACGCGCGAAGAGGGCGGGGTTCAGGGTGACGTCGTTGCGGAAGTCGGCGAGTCGAGGGGGGATGTCCTTGGCGAGGGCCTGGAGTTCGGGACCGCCGTCGGTGTGGAGCAGGTGGTAGAAGAGGGAGGAGATGCGGTCGGCCCATTCGTCGGCGGCCTCGAGAGCGGTGACCGTGTTGTCGAAGCCGGGGGCGTCGGGATTGTGGGCGACGGCGGCAACGCGTTCGCGGGCGCGGGCGAGGGCGGCGTCGAGGGCGGGGAGGTAGTGTTCGGGGCGGACCGCGCCGAAGGGGAGGGGATGGTGGCGGGTTTCGAGTCTGAAAAGAGGGTTGTCGCTGTGCATGGACACGCTATGTCCGCTCGTGGAACGCTTTTCAAGGGCATTCCGATTGGGAAAAGCGTCAGACGTGGGGCTGCAGGCAGATGTTGCGGCAGATTTCGCAGGTTTCGGCGTTTCCGGAGCAGGTTTTGGCGCTGCGGGCGAGGAGATTGCGGAAGGCCAACACTTCGGGGGCGCCGCTTTGCCAGACTTTGACAAAGGCGGAGAGGTGGGTGCTGGTTTCGATGCTGAGGAGGTGCTCCAGTTTGCAGGCGTCGATTTCGGCCTGGTCTGGATCGACGCCGAGGACTTCGGCGAGGAGGATTTCGAGGAGTTTGTCGTTGAGTTCGACGAGTTCGGCGAGGCGTTTGCCTTCTTCGCTGAGTTTGAGAAATCGGTTTTCGTCCTCGACCACCAGGCCGCGTTTTTTGAGGGGCTTGAGGGAGATGGAGCAGCTGCCGCGTGTGATGTTGAGGGATTTGGCGATGTCGGTGACGCGCGCGTAGCCGTGATCCTCCAGGAGCTGCTTGATCGCCATCAGGTAATGGGCGGCGCTGTGGGTGATTTGGTTGTCTTCGAATTCTTTCCAGACTTCTTGACTCATGGTTCAGGAACTCCGTGTCATTTCGATGAAGGTTTGAGCGAGTTGGTAGGCGAGGGCGGGGCGGATCTGGTTGAGAATGTAGAGATGGACGCCGGGCACGCCTTGGCGGAGCAGGCCGACGATCTGTTCGACGCACCAGAGAATGCCCGTGTTCTGGGCATCGGGGCCCTCGCTGCCGGAAGCCTCGAGTTTGGAGGCGAGGGCGGTGGGCAGTTCGGCCTTGCACATCGTGGTGATGCGGCGGATCTGGGCGAGGGAGAGGGCGGGCATGAGGCCGGGCAGGATGGGGACGTCGATGCCGGCCGCGCGGCAGCGGTCCACGAAGCGGAAGTAGTGGCGGTTGTCGAGGAAGAGCTGGGTGGTGATAAAGGAGGCCCCGGCATCGACTTTGGATTTGAGGTAGTCCATTTCCACCTGGGCACCGACGGATTCAGGATGGCCTTCGGGATAGCCGGCGACGCCGAGGCAGAAGTCCGGGTGCTGTTTGAGGAGCAATTCCACCAATTCGCGTGCGCAGGTGAGGCCGCCGGGAGCGGGGACGAAGTCCTGTTCACCTTTTGGGGGATCGCCGCGCAGGGTCATGATGTTGCGGAAACCGTCGGCGTAAATCCTCTCGGCCAGATGTTCCAGGTCACCGCGGTCGCTGCCGACGCAGGTGAGGTGGGGCATGACGGGGCGGTAGCGGAAACGGCGCAGCAGTTCGGCGATTTCAAAGGTGAGGTTGCGGGTGGAGCCGCCTGCGCCGTAGGTGACGGTGACAAAATCCGGCTGGGTATGAAGCAGGCCTTCGATCGCGTTTTGCAGCGAGAGCATTCCCGCTTCGGATTTGGGCGGGAAAAATTCGTAGGACAGCAGCGGGCGCGAGGCGTTGCGCAGCAACTCGGAGATGGGGGTGTCGACAAGTGGGGAAAGAGGTGGGGTCATGTGGACTACAGATATGCCCGAGGCGGGGAAAAAAGGCAAAGAAAAACCGCGGCGGGAAGCGCCGCGGTTCACAAAAACGTTTTCGGGACAGCAATTATTTGCTGACGATCGCGTCCTTGGCGGCTTTGGCGATGCGGAATTTGAGCACCTTTTTGGCCGGGATTTTGATGGTTTCGCCGGTGGCGGGGTTGCGGCCGCTGCGGGCTTTGCGCTGAGCGACGACGAGTTTGCCGAGTCCGGGGATGGAGAAACCGACTTTGGCTTCTTTGTAGGACATAGCGACGAGACCTTCGAGAACCGCAGTGACTTGTTTTTTGCTGAGTTCGCTGGATTCGGCCAGGGCGGCGATGATTTGAGTTTTGGTTTTGGGCTTGGCAGCCATGTGTGTACTCCTGAGGGGTTGCGTGAACATGTTCGGTTGATGGAAGCGGATACACTCCGCGATCACAGAACTGTGCGTATGTTTGTTGAGGAAAAACCGCTTTGCAAGATGAAAAAATGGTTAAAGGCCTTTATTTTTAGGGTTCGAGGGCCAAATCACCTGTTTTGACGTAGACGATCTCGGATTTCAGACCCGACAGGGAGCGATTTTGCAGCGCGGTTTTCCAGTCCTCCCAGGTACTGCCCGGTCGTGTGAAGTTGATCCAGGTGCGGCGGCTGAAGAGGACGTTGTAGCGTCCGACCTCCTCCCAGGGAACGCCGGCTGTGCGCAGGGCGTGGTCCAGAAACTGGAAATTTTTGTCGGCCGGGTCCGGATCGATGAGTTGGTCGGCGGTGGTGAAAATGTAGCCATTGAAGCCGGTTTTGTTCAGGCGGTCCTCGCGGATGAAGGTGACGCTGCGTCCGAGATGCATCGACAAAAAGGCGGGCTGGGAATTGCGGCTGTAATTGCCCACGGGGTGGCGGCGCACTTCGTCCCAGGGCAGGTCGTTGGGGAGGCGGTTGACGCCGAGGCGGGGATAGACGACGCCGAGGGTGAAGGTGAAAACCCAGGCGGCGGCGATGAGGGGGCGGTCGAGGCGCGGGCCGCCGGCGCTCCAGAGCATCCAGGCCACGAGGCTCATGCAGAAGAGCGAGGACCAGAAGGTGAGGTGGAACCAGATGCCGAAGAGGGCGAAGACGGTGGCCACCAACGCCAGCAGGGAGCAGGAGACAAGGAGCAGGATGCGGCGGAGTCGGGGGCTGGCACATTCCAGCGTGCGCAGGGTGAGAAGGGCCGCGAAGGGAATGATGGGAATCATGTAGCGTTCGAAGGCCCGCATGAAGAAGAAGGGGGTCACACTCAGGAGGAGGGAACCGGCGAGCCAGAGTTCGCGGCGTCCGCGCAGAGGCGAGCTTTTTTTAAAAAGTGACCCCAGACCGGTGGCGAGAACAAAACTCCAGGGGAAGATCAGCAGCAGGACGGCCCCGAGGGCGTTGAGGGGGGACGTGATGCGTTTGACGGCGTTGATGCGGTGTTCCACGATCTGCGTGTGCATTTCCCCGATGAAATCGCCGTGCAGGTTGCGCATGGAGAGCGGCCAGGGCAGGGCAACCAACAGGAAGACCCCGACGAAGAGCAGGGCGGGGAGGATGAGCTGTTTGAAGGAAGGACGCGGGCGCAGCAGGACAACCCCGAGGAGGAGGGCGGGGAGGACGAAGAGCAGGGATTGGGGGCCCTTGGTGAGGGTGGCGGCGGCGAGGGCGAGTCCGGAGGCGGCCCAGAGTCCGCGTTTTCGGTCCTGATGCGCGGCGAGGGCGAGGTAGACGGACCAGAGGCAGAAAAAGCCGAGGGGCAAATCGAGCATCGCGCGGCGTCCCTCCACGGCGACCCCTGCTGTGGCGAGCACGAGGATGCCGACGAGAAAACCGCTGCGCTGAAAGAGGCGGCGATAGAGCAGGGCGCTCAGGGCGGCCATGCCGGCGCCGCTGATCACGCCGACGAGACGGGCGGCCCAGAGTTCGATGCCGAAGAGATGATACATTGTCGCGATGAACCAGTAGATCAGCGGCGGTTTTTGCAGGCGGACCTCGTCGTTGAGGCGGAGGGTCCAGTAGGAGTTGTCCTCGATCATCTCCAGGGGGGTGCGCAGGGTGACCCAGAATTCGTCCTTGCCGGTGACGCTGCTTTCGGAGGCGGTGCCGATGAAGAGGACGAGCAGTCCGAAGAGGAAAACCAGACGATGAATCTTCATGCCTTTTGTCCCTGGCGGAGGGCGGAGATGCGCCGCAGGACGGGCGGATGGCTGTATTCGAGGAACACCAGCGCGGGATGCGGGGTGAGGTTGGAGAGGTTGTCCACGGAGAGTTTCTTCAGGGCGCTGATCAGTTCGTCGGGGCCGCGGGTGGTGTGGGCGGCGAAGGCGTCGGCTTCGAACTCGAAGCGGCGGCTCAGGCAGTTGGTGACGATGCCCAGGAGGGTGCTGACGGGGGTGTAGAGGAAGCCGAAGAAGACGAGGCCGGCGTAAAGGGGCAGAGGGGATGTTTCCGCGAGGCCGAACGCGCTGTAGAGACGGGGTTCGCTGATGAAGAGGGAGAGCAGGTAGAACATCAGTCCGGTGCTGAGGATGCCGAGGAGGAGCTGTTTGTGGATGTGACGGCACTTGGCGTGGCCAACCTCATGGGCGAGGACGGCGACGAGTTCGTCGGTCGTGTGTTTTTCGATGAGGGTGTCGTAGAGGGCGATGCGGCGGTTGCGTCCGAAGCCGGTGAAATAGGCGTTGGCGCGGGTGCTGCGTTTGGAGCCGTCGATGGTGAAGAGCCCCTGGAGGTGGAAGCCCTGGGCCTGGGCGTAGGCTTCTATTTTTTCGCGCAGTTCGCCGGGGACGAGAGGGGTGAATTTGTTGAAGAGCGGGAGGATGAAGACGGGGGCGAGGTAGAGCAGTATGAGCTGAACGAGGGTGACGACGACCCAGCAAATCCACCAGGCGTTGCCGCCCGCGCTTTGAAAAAACCAGACCAGGGCGGCGAAAAGCGGTGCGCCGATGAGGGCGGAGAGCAGAAGTCCTTTGATGAAATCGGTGGCGAAAGTTCGCGGGGTGGTTTTGTTAAAGCCGTATTTTTCTTCGAGCACGAAGGTGTCGTAGAGGCTGAAGGGAAGGCCGAAGAACGAGCTGAGAAGCAGGAGGAGGCCGCCGAAGACGAGGGCCTGAGTCACCATGCCGCTGGCGGACCCGGCGGCGATGCTTTGCAGGAAGGCAAAGCCGCCCAGAAGGATAAACGCGATGAGGACGCCGGTCTTGATGAGACCGCTGATCATCTCCACGCGGGTGCTGTCGCGAAGGTAGCGCTGGCTCTTGGCGTAGGCCTCCGCTTCGTAAACGCCTTTGAATTCGTCGGGGATTTCCGCCGACGCTGCGCGCAGGTTGAGGACGTTGATCAGCAGGTCCAGTAGAGTGAAACCGGCGAGCAGGGCGAGGATGAGGATCAGATAGGGGTTCATATCTCCCCCTTCTTATGGGGAATCTGTTCCGGGGCAAGCCAAAGACAGGACTTGGTCTCTTTTAGGAGAGCGATGAACGATATACATCTCGTCGTCTTCGGTGGGGCGGGCGTTCAGCCCTTGAAAACAGAAACACCGGCGGAGCTGGACTCCGTCGGTGTTGGGTGTGGCCTTGTGGCTCTTTCTTATTCGCCTTCGGGCGGGGGGCCGGGGCGGCGGCCGGGGCCTTCACCGTCACCTTTGCGGGGCGGGCGGTTTCCTTCGCGGCGTTTCTGCATTTCTTCGCGGGCCTTGGCGCGCTCCTCATCACTGAGGACACCGTCGCCGTCCGCGTCGAATTTTTCCAGAAGGACTTTCTTCATTTCCTCGCGGCGGGCTTTCTGCATTTCGGCGCGTTCCTCTTCGCTGAGGACGCCGTCGCCGTCCGTATCGAATTTCTTGAGCATTTCTGCGCGGCGGGCTTCAACGGCCTCGCGGAAGGCGGCACGTTCCTCTTCACTGAGCTTGCCGTCGCCGTCTTTGTCCGCATCTTTGCGCATTTCACCGGCAATTTGCATGGCCCTGCGCTCGCCGGGGCCGAGTTTGCCGTCTTCGTTGCGGTCAAAACGTTCCTTGATGCGTTCGCGCATTTCCGGAGGCGGGCCGCGGCGTTCGCCCTCGGAACCGCCAGGAGGCGGTGGGGGCTGGGCGAAGGCGTTGAGGGCGATCAGGCTTCCGGCCAGAAGGGCCAGGCGGATACTGTGATTTGACATATGATTGGTCTTCATCTCTTCACTCCTGTTGGGGTGGGGTTGGGGTACAGGATGAAGAACGGGGCAAAGTGCCGCTTATTGTTTTCTGTGTCAGCCAATTTCCAACATGCGCTCGATCGGAAGCCGCGCGCGGCGGAGGATATCCGGGTCGAGCACGATCTCCGGGGCCCGGTTTTTCATGCAAAGATACAGGTTTTCCAGCGTGTTGCGTTTCATGTGTGGACAGGTGTTGCAGGTCGTGCAACTGCCCTCCGCGCTGCCGCTGACCTTGGCCGGGGCCATGAGGAACGTTGCCTGCGGCGCCGCCTGTTGCATTTTGTGAATGATGCCGGGTTCGGTGACGACGATGTAGGTGGCCTGCGGATCTCCGCTCTGCACGGCCTCGAGCAGACGTTTGGTGCTGCCGATCACATCGCCCAGCGCCCGCACGGCCGCCGGACACTCCGGATGCACCAGAACCTTGGCTGCGGGCCACTGCGCTTTCATGTCCGCGATCAATTCCTCGCTGAAAATTTCGTGAACCTCGCAGGAGCCCTCCCAGAGCAGCAAGTCGCGTCCCGTTTCCCGACGCACCCAGTCTCCGAGATATTTGTCGGGACCAAAAATGATTTTCCGGTCTTTGGGAAGGCTGTTGACGAGTTTGACCGCATTGGAGGAGGTGACGCAGTAATCCGAGAGGGCCTTCACGGCGGCGGAGGTGTTGACGTAGTTCACCACGAGGTGATCGGGATGGGCGCGGACAAAGGCTGCAAATGTGTCCGCCGGAGCGCTTTCGGCCAGGGAGCAACCCGCTGCCATATCCGGCAAAAGCACCTGCTTTTGCGGGGACAGGATTTTCGCGGTTTCGGCCATGAAATGCACGCCGCAGAACACGATGACCTCGGCGTCGGTGGCGGCGGCTTTGCGGGAGAGATCGAGGCTGTCTCCGATAAAATCAGCCACATCCTGCACTTCCGGGCGCTGATAGTAATGGGCGAGGATCACGGCATTCAGTTCCCGTTTGCATTTGGCAATGGCGGGAACGAGATCGACGCGGTCGGCATCGTTGCGGGGGTGGAGAAGAATCATATTTTTTATTTACTCGCCAGCGGCGAGGGGACAAGTCTAAAAGGCCTCAGTTCCTTTCCCTGGAGAAAAACCCCCATGATCAAATCCCTGCTGTTGTTGTCGCTCTTTTCCTGCACTCTTTACGCTCAGGTTTGGGGCCCCGGCCGCGCCGGCCCCGACCATTTCAACTTTGAAGTCTATCTTGGCTACGGCGGCATGGACTCGCTCAAGGGCAGCGTCAAAGAAAGCAAAGACGCGGTTCTTCTGCCCGGGGGCATCAGCGTCGATCTGCAGGACCTTGGTGTGGATGAGGACATCACCACCTGGTTTGCCGGAGCCAAAGCCTACAACCGCTGGGTGCAGTTCATGCTCGACTACCGCAGCAGCTCCCTGGACACCACCGGCACGGCGGACCGCGAATACCGCCTCGATCTCGATACTTTCGGTTTCGGCGGGCTCGGTCTGGACTACCTGCTCATCCCCATCAACACCGAATACAGCATCGACGCCGAGACCCAGTGGCTCGGTGTGGGTTTCCGCTTCACGCCCCTGACCTTCAACCCCGCCGGACGCCTCCGCTTCACGCCCTGGCTCCACCTCGGCGTGCAGCTCATCAGCGCCGAATATGATGTCGACGCCGGTGCGTCCACCGACCTGCGTTATGTTGGTTTCCCCGAACGCACCTACGCCGTGCGAGGACAGGCCAATGGCAAAGAAGAAGCCGGCATTCCCGAATACGGCCTTGGCGGCGAAGTCCGCTGGCTCTTTAACCCCTCCCAGGAGTTTGGACCCGAACTGGTGGCCCAGGCCACCTGGAAAATGCTCGACTTCCAAGGCGCTCTGTCGTCCATCGGCGTGAGCAAGAACGAATTCAAGGACATCGATTTTGAATACACGGCTTTGGAGCTGAACCTCTATATTCTGTTGCCGCTGAGCGAATCCCTCGACCTGATCGCCGGGCTCTACATCGAACAGGTGGATGTCACCGCGACCCTGGCAGCCAAGGACGTCTTCGGCGAGTACGACCGCGATGTCGAACTCTCCTACACCTTGTATGGCGTTCGCGCCGGCTTCCGTTTCTGAGCTGCAAGCATGGCCCACACCCGCGAACTGTGGCTGAGGTATCTGGAGCGCATGGCGGATCTTCCGTTGCGTCATGCGGCGGAAGGCACGCTGGCCCGCAGCATTTCCGGTCCCCGGGCCCGAGATGCCTCCGCGCCCCTGGAAATGATGGGCCGCATCCTGGCCGGAATCGGCCCCTGGCTGGATGGAACGGGAGGAAGTTCCGCTGAAACGGCCCTGCGGGGCCGTTGCCAGGAGAACATCGCCCAGGCCTTGGCGCTGGGCTGTGATTCCGCCCACAACGATTTCTGGGGCTTTGGCAAGGACCAGCAGTCGCTTGTCGACGCTGCCTTCCTCGGCCAGTTTGTCGTGCGCGCCCCGAAATTCTGTGCCGCACTGCCCGCGTCCACCCGAGAGCGGATGCGCGACGCGCTCCTGCGAATCCGCCCCCTGTTGCCCCACTTCAACAACTGGCTTTTGTTTTCCGCCGCCGTCGAAGCCGGACTGCATTGTCTGGGCGAAGCCCCGGAGCGGGTCCGCGTCGATTACGCCCTCCGCCAGCACGAACAATGGTACCTCGGCGACGGCCATTACGGGGACGGACCCGCCTTTCACGCCGACTTCTACAACAGCTTCGTCATTCAGCCCCTGATGCTCGATGTTTTGGAGACCTTTGCGGGAAGCCATGACCTCTGGGACAAGCTCCTGGGCGACCTGCGCGTTCGCCTCCGCCGCTATGCCGCCGTGTTGGAGCGCATGATTGCCGCCGACGGCAGCTGGCCGCCGATTGGACGATCCATCCCCTACCGCTGCGGCGCCTTCCATGCCCTCTCCACCGCCGCATGGAAAGGTCTGCTCCCGGCGGATCTTCCGCCCGCGCAGGTCCGCTGCGCCCTCGGCGCCGCCCTGACCCGCAGTCTCGATGCGCCCGGCACCTGGAAGTCTGACGGCTGGATGAGCATTGGCCTTTGCGGCGAACAGCCCGCCCTCGGCGAATCCTACATCGGCACCGCCAGTGTCTACCTCGCCAGCTTCGTCTTCCCTGCGCTCGGACTTCCCGAGACCGATC
This sequence comes from uncultured Verrucomicrobiota bacterium, assembly GCA_964497855.1. GTDB lineage: Bacteria > Verrucomicrobiota > Kiritimatiellia > SS1-B-03-39 > UBA6053 > CAYLNG01. The sequence goes on from CAZCFM010000053.1 coordinate 10,886, forward strand.
CTTTCTGGGCCGCCGCCGACCTCCCCTGGACGCAGGTGCGCCTCTGGCAGCTCTCCGAAAACCTCCCCGCCGACCACGCCCTCTACGACCAGGCCCGGTTGTGAGGACTTAGATATGACCTGATTCGAGGGGTGGATGGTGGGTTTCATCTTCATAGACGGTACTTTTCCTCGGATGCACAAAGACGTTCTGTCCGGCGATCCAGCGGGCGCGTTCGTATTCTTCCCGCGCCAGTTCAGACTCAACGAGGCGATCTTCGTTTTTGAGGCGAAGCTCCACGCGGACAATCGGGCCAATCGAGTGGATGCGTTCGATGACGGCTTCGAGGGACTCCTCGTCGTAGCGCTGGGCGACGATGCGGAGGTCGTGCGGACGCACGTGCGCGGGTTTGGTTTCGCCTTGGACCTTGCGGGGGAGAACATTTTCGCCGCCGAGGAACTGATACACGAAGGCGTTGGCTGGATTCTGGTACACGTCATCCGGTGTGCCGATCTGCTCGATGCGCGCGTGGTTCATCACCACCACTTCGTCGGCGACTTCGAGGGCCTCGTCCACATCGTGGGTCACAAACACGCTGGTGACGTGTATTTCGTCGTGCAGGCGCCGAAGCCAGCGCCGCAGTTCCTTGCGCACCTTGGCGTCGAGCGCGCCGAAGGGTTCGTCGAGCAGCAGGACTTTCGGCTCCACCGCAAGGGCCCGCGCGAGGGCGACGCGCTGGCGTTGTCCACCGGAGAGCTGCCCCGGGAGGCTGTGGGCCTTGAAGTCGATTTGCACGAGAGACAGCAGCTCCATGACCTTGTCGTGGATCTGCTGTTTGGATGGACGTTCGTGACGGCGTTTGACGCGCAGGCCAAAGGCGACGTTCTCGAAGACACTCATGTGGCGGAAGAGAGCATAGTGCTGGAAAACAAAACCGACCCGGCGGTCTCGAACCGGGGCCAGGGTCGCGTCCTGGCCGTCCATGAGGATATGGCCCTGATCCGGTTGCTCCAGACCCGCGATGATGCGAAGCAGCGTGGTTTTGCCGGAGCCGGAAGGCCCGAGCAGGGCGACCAGTTTGCCGTCTGGAACCGTCAGACTGATGTTGTCGAGGGCGGTGAAGTTCCCAAACGTCTTGCGGATGTTTTGTACGTGGATGGACATGGTGAAGTGGGGGTCAGATGTTACGTGTGCGCGCGATTCGCCATTCGATGATGGATTTTAGTGCAAGGGTGATGAGGGCCAGAAACGCGAGAAGCGAGGCCACGGCGAAAGACGCGGTGAATTGGTAATCGTTGTAGAGAACCTCGATGTGCAGGGGGACGGTGTTGGTCTTGCCACGAATGTGGCCGGACACCACAGACACGGCCCCAAACTCGCCCATGGCGCGTGCATTGCAGAGAATCACGCCGTAGAACAGCGCCCATTTGATGTTGGGGAGGGTGACTTTCCAGAAGATTTGCCAGCCATTGGCTCCAAGGGTCAGTGCGGAAAATTCCTCGTCGCTGCCCTGGGCCTGCATGAGGGGAATGAGTTCGCGGGCCACGAAGGGGAAGGTTACAAACAGCGTGGCCAGTATGATGCCCGCTGGACTAAAGATGATGCGAATGTTATGTTCCGTCAGCCAGGAACCCATCAGCCCTCTGTTTCCGAGCAGGACCACGAAGATGAGTCCGGCGACAACGGGGGATACCGCGAAAGGCAGGTCGATGAGGGTGATGAGCAGGTTTTTGCCGCAGAACTCAAATTTGGTGATGGCCCAGGCGGCGGCGACACCGAAAATGACATTCAGGGGAACGACGATGGCGGATGTGAGAAGGGTCAGCCGAATGGCGGACAAGGCGTCGGGGTCGTGAAAGGAAGCCAGATACACTTTGACCCCTTCGTGAAACGCGTAGCGGAAAATCAGCACCAGCGGGAGCACCAACACCAGGCCGATGAAGAGCAGGGCGGTGGTGATAAGCAGCACGCGCACCCAGCGCGGATCGCGGGCGGAAGAAGGCAGCGTTTTGCCGCCAGTGGAGAAATGGGAAACGGAACCGGCCATGGTGCAATTCCTTTAGGTGGACTGGCGACGGGACCAGGATTGGAGGACGTTGATCAGAAGAAGAAGAAGGAACGAGGCGATGAGCATGACGACGCCAATGGCGGCGGCCCCCTGATAATCATACTGTTCCAGTTTGATGATGATCAGCAACGGCGTGATTTCCGTGCGGAAGGGCATGTTGCCCGCGATAAAATACACCGAGCCAAATTCGCCCACCGCACGGGCAAAGGAAAGGGTGAATCCAGAGAGAAGGGAGGGCATGATGCTGGGCAGGATGATTTTCCGGAAGGTTTGTCCGCGGCTGGCACCCAGACTGGAGGCGGCCTCCTCCAGTTCGGATTCCAAGTCCTCAAGCGCCGGTTGAACGGTGCGCACGACAAAGGGAAGTCCAATCAGCACAAGGGCCAGAACAATTCCGGTTTGGGTGTAAGCAATGCGGATGCCCAGTGGGTCGAGCAGTGCCCCCACCCAGCCGGTGTGGGCATAGAGGGTGGTGAGGGCGATGCCGGAAACCGCCGTGGGGAGTGCAAAGGGAAGGTCCACAAGCGCGTCCACGAAACGTTTGCCGGGAAAACGATACCGAACGAGGACCCAGGCGACGATAAACCCGAAGAAAGCGTTGATCGTGGCGGCGATGGCGGCGGCGCCAAAACTGAGGCGGTACGATGCCAATACACGCGGATCGGTCACGGCTTTCGCGAGGAAATCCGCCCAGGACATTCTGGAGGTGAGGATGAAGAGGGCGGCCAGCGGGATCAAAACCATGAGACTGGTGTAAAACACCGTGAAACCTAGGGTGATGCCGAAGCCGGGAAGGACGCGTTTGGTCATTGTATTCTCTGATAGATCTGATCGAAGCTGGCTCCGTCAGCGAAGTGGGCCGCGTTGGCGGGACCCCAGCCACCGAAGACGTCTTTGATGGTGAAGAGTTTGATCTCCGGGAACTGGTCTTTGTACTTGGCCGCCGCTTCGGGGGAAACGGGACGGTAGTAGTTCTTGCCGGCGATGTCCTGACCCACAGGAGAGTAGAGATACTCCAAATAAGCCTGGGCCACGGCGCGGGTTCCCTTGCGGTCCACGTTTTTGTCAACAATCGCCACGACAGGTTCCGCAAGAATGCTGACTTCGGGGATGACGATTTCCACCCCCGCCGCGTCGAGTTCGTTGCGGCTGAGGAGAATTTCGTTTTCCCAGTTGATGAGCACATCGCCAATGCGGCGCTGCACGAAGGTGTTGGTCGCCCCGCGGGCGGCCCGGTCCAGCACGGGAACGTTCTTGAAGACCTTGCCGATGAAGTCCTTCGCCTTCGCCTGCGCGGCGATGACGGCGGGATCCTGGGGATTTTTCAGCTTTTCGGCGTAGTCGGGACCGAGTTCGCGGGTGAGGACATAGCCCCATATCGCCAAATAATTCCAGCGGGCCACGCCGGAGGTTTTGGGATTGGGGGTGATCACTTGGACATCGGCACGAATCAGGTCTTCCCACGATGTGATGTTCTTGGGATTTCCTTTGCGGACCAACAGGGCCAGCGTCGACGCGTAGGGAGCGTTGTTGTGGGGCAGTTTGCCCTGCCACTCCTTGGGCAGCAGACCGCTGTTGTCGGCGATCGCATCGATGTCCGCCGCGAGGGCGAGCGTGACCACGTCGGCCTCGAGACCATCGATTACCGCGCGGGCCTGACTGCCGGAACCGCCGTGGGACTGGTTGACTTTGACGGTGACTCCCTTGGTTTCTTTGTAGTGTTTGGCAAAGGCCGCATTGAACTCGCGGTACAGTTCGCGGGTGGGATCGTAGGAAACGTTGAGGAGTTCCACCGTTTGGGCGGTGGCCACGCCGGCGATGAAAATCGCGGAGAGGATGCTCAGTGTTTTATGATGTTTCATGGATTTGGGTTCCTTGTTTTAGGGTTTTGGATCGTTTAGAACGCGACTTGGAAGCGGGCGAAGAGATAGTCCTCGCCGGGTTTGTCGGTGCCTTTGGAGGCACCGCCGTCAAAGGTGCTGGCGGGATCAAAGGACTGGGCGGGTGTGATCCCTCCAAAGTCGTTTTTTTCTCCCGTCAGGACGTACGAGGTGGCGATCTGCCAGGCGGTGTTTTCCAGCTCGGTCGTATCGTCGCCATTCCGTACATCGCGGTTTACTACCACGTATTCCCCCAGCAGTCCGAAGGGGCCTGTGTAGTAGGTGAACTGGGGGGAGAACCGTCTGTGGTCGCCATCGGCCTCTGTGCCGGGAAGAGTTTCTCCATCCGGACCTTCACGTTCCGCCAGATACGCGAACGCAGCCTGCTGGCCGGGAGTGCGGTACGAAGCAAGTTCGCCTTCGGATTCGCCGACATTGCCGGCCACACCGATGTGCAGTCCGGGAGCCACGTTCACAAACACGCGTCCTGTGGCTTCCAAATGGTCGTCCGTGTTCTGGGAAGTGCTGCCTCCGTCAGTCGTGCCGTTGGACACCAACAGGGCCCAGTCCACCACCGAGGCTTTGCCGGCAAACTGTATGCCGATGTCACGGTTCGGAGCGAGGCTCGTGGGATGGGCGCGTTCCACAAAACGAATCCAGTTTCCGCTTTGGAGCCGTTCCAGACCAAAGGGGGCTTTGAATTTTCCGATTTGAACGCCAAAGGCGGGGCTGATACTGTACCCCAGCCAGGCGTCCAGCAGGGACGTGGAATTGCCTCCAAATTCAGGGGTGATGCGGAAGGATCCCTTTTCGCCAACGGTACTGCGGAGAGTCGGGCGAACCCTCCGAAGCTGGAAACCGTCGTTCGCGGAAGACGCGCTGTCCAGATAGAACCGGGCATCGGTCTGGAGCACGCCTTCCAGGCGAAGCTGGTAGGATTTGTCTGCAGAAGTGAAGCGAACGCCCTCGGGACCGGATGTGACGGTGGGCTGGCTTTCCAGCTTCTTTTCCAGAGCCTGGATGCGCTCTTCGAGAGAGGCCGTCTGGCCGAATGAGGTCAGACTCAGACCTGTTCCCACTAGAGCCGTGATGATTTGTTTGTTCAATGTGTTCATTTGATTTCCGATTCCCGTTTCCGGTGGTCCGGTGTCACGGGAGATATTGTTCGTGAAGTGTTGCCTCCGGACAGTCCGGTGGGCATGTAAGGTTTACGAAAGTGGGTTTGTTTTCTCCCCGCCATTGGGACGGATTTTCTCGCGGCGCTCCACCTGGACAATGCGACCCTCGTGGATGGTGATTTCCACGGAACCGTATTCCAGTGTGCTCAGAGCCTTGAGAATCACCTTGACCGACTGCGGAAGTTCGGGCGGGGTGTTGGTTGTTGTAGATGAGGATGAAAAAGGTGTTTCTCTAATAAATCTAGTAGTACAGTAGATTATATGAGCACACAAGTGTGAAATCAACTTTTTTTATCAGGAACCAAATGCCGAAACCGAGAATCACAAGCTCGACGACCTTAAGGAACACGCCGGGGGAGACCCGGTCCAAGAGGGTTTTTTCGAAATACGACACCACTAGAAAGTGGTGTCATCGGATCAACAGCTCAATCCATACTGGTCGGGGCGGAATTTTTGCACGTCCACTTCGCCGAGCATTTCATCAATGAACGCGTCTTCGCGCTCGGGCAGGTCGTCGAGGGTTCCCTCCATTCGGTCCAGCCACGGCAGCTCGCGAGCGGGGATGTTGAGTTTGCCGAGGGCGTGATGTTCCCGGAGGATTCGGATCGCCTCGCGTCCAACACGAATGCCTGCTTGGTAATGATTATCGGAGGCCACTAGTGTGGCAGCGAGACGGACGCTGCTTTCTGGACTGATGATGAGGGCTTGCGGATCGAGATGCGCATCGGAGCGCACCAGCCAGTCCTGCAACTGCAGTTTGGCCTTATGTCCGTCCAAGGACGCGGTGTTGAAGAGACGGCAGTCGTAGCTGAGCTGCTCCATGAAACAGGTGGGGGCCATTCCGCCGAGCAGTTTGATATTCTGCACGGATTCATTGGACCAGAGGTCGGCCGTGGCGGCGGCGAGGTTGCCCATGGGACTCAAATGGGCGCAGGCGGCCGTTTTGCCTTCCATGCTCATGGGGCAACCGGTGATGGCTTTGAGGATGGGATTTTCGTATCCACAGTCTTTGCCTGGACCGACGGCGCCGCATTCGTAGGCCACCAGTGAGCGGACGGCGGTGATGGCGCGCACGATGGCGGCAAACGTCTTGGGAATCATGCGCCGCTCGGCCAACACCATGGCTGTGTTGCCAAAACCGCAGGCGGTGTCTCCTGCGGCATGCACGCCGTGACGTCCGGCGATTTCCACGATGTGATCCCAGAGGAATCGCATGTCGCGCACACCGAGGGTACAAAGCGAAAACATCACGCCCCGCAAATCGCCGTTCACGAGAGCGTCGTCATGCAGTTCTTTGCCGCCCACGCTTTCGATGCTGAGGAAATCCGCCCCGGCGGATGCAGAGCGCTCGAACAGCTCCAGCATGGCTTCCCAATAGCGACCTTCACGCATCAGCGGAGGGCGAATGAATTCGCGGTTGTCGTTTGGAGTGCAACGAAGAGCCGCCTTGAGCCCGCTGCGCTGGTTTTCACGCGCAATGCCGTTGAGGAGAATGTCCACGACCTCCATCCCCAGATCGGGGAATTCGGTCATGGGGGGAAGGGTTTCAAATTCCAGCACTACGCCGGGAACTTCCAATTCCGCCGCGCGGGCAAGGGCCCCTTCCACGATTTCCTCGTAGTTTTTGCGGATCTGGGGCATGGTGTCCGGGCGGATATCGATTTCGGGCAAGGTAAAGTTGAGTTCTGGGTACACCTCTCCCCCGCCAATCACCAGACCACTGCGGGTACGGACGGGTTTGGGGCAAATGCCAAAAATCAGATCCCGGGCATCAGCTATCGCAAGTTTTTTGTATTTCATAGTACTCTCCATTTAGCCATTCAAGAGGGATTTTGCGACATCTGCGGCAGTGGCGGCGTCGCCCGCGTAGGCGTTTGCGCCGATATCGATGGCGTACTTCTGTGTAATCGGCGCACCGCCCACGAGAATATTCAGGCTTGTATGCCCTGCTTCACGAATGATGCGGACGGTCTCCCGCATGGCCGGCATGGTAGTGGTGAGAAGAGCCGACAGGCCCACAAGGTCAGGCTTGTGTTCGGCAATCGCTGCGAGAAAACGGTCGGGGCTGACGTTGACTCCAAGATCCACCACCTCAAACCCAGCACCTTTCCACATGGTGGCCACAAGGTTCTTGCCGATGTCGTGCAAGTCGCCTTCGACGGTGCCGATGATGGCGGTGTATTTTGGCTTCACGCCTGCCGCAAGCAGGGCGGGTTCGATGATCTTCATGGCCTCTTTCATGGCACGGGCCGCGACTAGCATTTCGGGGACAAAAATTTCGTTGTTCTTGAAGCGCTCGCCCACTTCAGCCATGGCCGGAATGAGGGCTTGCTCCAAGAGTTCGACAGGGGTGTGACCCGCAGCCAGCAGCTCAGGCACCAGGGCGAGTACATCTTTGCGTTTGCCGTGGATCACGGCGGTTTTCAGATCATCGAGTTGAGGCATGTCGGGTCTCCGGGTTCGGGTTGAAACTGGAGAGCATTATGCCACAAAGAGGCTGGGATTGGATTGTATCCTCATCCGAAAACTGGGTACGATGAAATGATTATACCGCTACGTTCCGTTCTTTGCGGTACTGTCCCGGCGAACGTCCTGCGAATTTGCGGAAGGCCTTGCTCATGTGACTTTGGTCGCAAAAACCGCACTCCATCGCGATATCGAGAATGCCTCGGTCCGTGCGGATCAAGAACTCCTTGGCACGGTCCACCCGCATGTGCGTTAACAAATCGCTGAACGATTTTCCCATGCGTTCGCTCATAATTTTGCTGAAATGGCCCGGCGAGAGCCCGGCGATGCGGGCGACATCGTCGCGGCGCAGGGGTGAGTCCAGATGTTCGCGCATATAGGTCGTGGCGCGGGCCAGGAGGAGGGAATGAGGAAAACGGTGGTTGTTTTGAATGCCACCGATGAGATTCTCCAGCATACGCCGCACCCAGGCGGCGAGGTCCTCTTCATCGTTAATCGAGGCAAGTTCCGCAAGCGAGTGGTAGTGTTCGCCCAGCATGGTAAGGGAATCCGCACCCGCCTCCACTGCCGCACGGCTCATCATTACCACCAGCTCCAACACACAACTCTTCAACAGCTCCAACCGGTGGCCGGCCAGCCCGTAAATACTGACCAGAATGCGGTTGAGAATCGAAAACGCCTCGCGTCGGGCCCCCTGTTTGATCGCCGCCAGCAGGTCGGGCTCCTCCCGCAGATAGACACTGCGCAAATCATCGCGCACGTTGGCGTGTTTTGAAGCTTCAATGGCGAGAAAGCGGTCCTGTTCGCGACGGGCATCCTCGCGGGCCACCACTAGTGCGGCGGGATGCAGCAGGTTGGCCGAGAGGGCAAGTTCCAGCAGGCGCGCGGCAGCCTGGCGAACCCGCAGGGAGAGTCCTGGGGAGGCATGTTCCAGATCCACACCCTGGGTGACCAGAGCCCCGACGAGTTTCTGATTCTCCAGAACAGGCACCGCCCAGAGTGCGAAACCATCCTCACAACAGAGGTTGATTACGGTCTCTCCCCAGTGAAGGGTCTCCAGAGCTGCCTGACGCCTGCGTTTTGGACAAGCCGATTGACAACTGCAGGGTGTCGGAACGGGCGCACCGGATCGAATCGTTCCCTCCGCGTCACAAATCACGAGAGAAAATTCCGTTTCCGTCTCATAGGTAGCACGCAAACGATCCAACACGGAAAGGAACCCTTTCACCGTGAAAGGGCATTCCTTGGCATCAATCGGTAGTTCGTTTTTCAAAGCGGGGTCCAGGTCTTTTCAACGAATGTTTTTTGTTCTTCAACTACGGCCTCGCGCTTAGCGAAGGCAACTGAGGCCGTCATGTACCATTTTTGTTTATTGCTCAATCCCATTCCGATGGTGAAAGTTCAGAGGGCAGCAGCAATACGCCTACACCTGTTCCCGCGATCGCGGCAACGGTAAAGGCCACAAACGCGGCCAAAACGAGCAGGGGGCCAAGGATCGGGCAAGGCCACCTGTTTTCTTGGGTCAATGAATATCCAATACCGACTCGATCGGCAGGTTGTCCAGAAGGTTTCGCGCGGCCAGAAATTTGGGGTTGGTGAGCTTGGACTGATACTTCTAGATTTCGTAGTATATCTGAAAATCGGGTGCTTTGTCCGCTCGCCGAATAGCGTCATCCAAACTCGTATTGTCGAGAATGATTGCAATGGCTTCCCGCACATCGGCCATGATGGGGCGGATGGCGCATTCGGATTCGGACCTGCATTCTTCACAGGGTTTGTAGGCTGTTTTGCTCACGCAGGACACCGGTGCCAGGGGACCGTCGCTGATGCGGAGGATCTCTCCTAGGCTGATGCGCTCTGCGGGCCGGGCGAGTGAATAGCCGCCGCCTTTTCCCATGCGGCTCTTGAGTAACCCCTCCCGTTTCAGGTCGAGAAGGATTTGTTCCAAAAATTTACGGGGAATCTGTTCCGCCGCCGCCAGATCCGCGATCAACATCGGGACTCCATTGCCCGCCCGGGCGAGATGAAGCATGGCTTTTAGTGCATATTTGGCCCGTCGCGTAATCATAGGATGGCATTTCTACTGAAAGACGAGACGATTCAAGAGGAAAGAACGCTTATTGCGGGGGTCACAAAGGTTTCGAAATATCGAACATTCTCGACATTTTCAGCGGATGGAATACGTTTCGCTCATGAAAACAGATATTGTGCCGGAAACGCTGCCTCTGAACCCCGAAAGCCTGCAACGGGCCTCCGAGTGTTTGCGCACTTTGTCGCATCCTTCGCGTTTGCAGATGGTTGACCTTCTGCAACGTGGACGCTACACGGTGGGGGAGTTGGCCGAAGCCTGCGGGCTTCAGCAACACGTCGCCTCCGAACACCTCCGCCTCATGCAGCATTGCCGTCTTTTGCTGCGCGAACGCGAAGGCCGCAAAACCTATTACAGCATTGCCGAACCCGCCTTGTCCACCATCATGAATTGCATCCGAAACCGTTTTGGCGAAGGGAATCCCCCCACGCCATGAGCAGCATCACCACCCGCCGGGGCGACGCCGGACGCACCCAGTTGTACTCCGGTGAAGAGGTATCCAAAGCCGACCTCATGCCCCGCGCCGTGGGCACCCTCGACGAAGCCGTCAGCGTGCTGGGCCTCGCCCGCAGCATCTGCAACGACCCCGCCGTACACGATTTGATTCTCGATATCCAGCGCGCCTCCTTTGTCGCCGGGGCCGAGATGGCCACCCATCCCGACAAAATCGGACGCCTCAAACAGCGGGTGGACGAAGCCTTTATGCAGGGCTGGGAGCTGCGGCGCGATGCGTTGGAGGCCAAGACCGAAATGCCGCGCGACTTCGTGATTCCCGGCGGCACCCCGGTGGCCGCGCATCTCGACCACGCCCGCACCGTGTTCCGTCGTTGCGAACGCGAGGCTGTAGCGCTCTGGGAATCCGGCTTCCTGAAAAACCCTCTCGTCCTCCGCTGGCTCAACCGCATGTCCGATCTTCTGTGGCTGCTCGCCCGCAATGTCGAAGGCGCTTCCGTCACCCCCGTTCGCTCCGTCGCCCTCAATGCCGACCCGACACCGACTGTCCCCGAAGACTGACTTTAAGGTTCTACAGCACCAAAGGTGCGGCGGCATTCCAGCCCCGCGCAACGCGCGGGGAATCGCGGATTGTGGGTTTTGATGCGGTCTGAAGGACCGCCGCAACGCGCGTCGCACAAGCACGTTGCCTTGGGTTTCGAGTTGCGGCGGTCCTTCAGACCGCATCCGATCTCCTGTCCACAGACCCCGCGCGCTGCGCGGGGCTGGAATGCGGTCGCACCGTTGGTGCTGAACTACCCCCTCCGCCCATTTTGTGCTTGTAGGAATGCCGAGCAAAACGAAATTTTGTTTCCAACCATTTTCAGGTTTTCAACAACGCACGGGTCAATTATCATTTCACAATGCCGCAATCCCACGCCTGTATTTTAATTCACCTCATTTTCAGCACCAAGAACCGGACTCCTTGGATTGACATAACTCAATGGGGAAACACGCATGCGTTTCTGGCAGGTGTGGCACGACAATGTGAATGTGAAGCCTATCGGGTGGGAGGTGTGGAAGACCATGTTCATCTCGCCATTCGCCTGGGCCGCACCCTTGCTGTCGCGGATTTGGTGCAGGAACTTAAAACCGTATCCAGCAAATGGATGAAAACCCAGAAGGATATTCCGTCGGAATTCGCTTGGCAAAAAGGATACGGGGCTTTTTCGCTGGGTATCAGCCAAAAGGACAGCTTAATCCGATACATCGACGGACAGGAGGAACACCACCGGAAACAGACTTTTCAGGATGAATACCGGACGTTCATGCGGAAATACGGAATCGAATTTGACGAACGATATGTGTGGGATTGATCACGGTGTTTGAGGCACGAGACCCTGACCGTTTTCAGCACCAAAGGTGCGGTAGCATTTCAGCCCCGCGCAACGCGCGGGGAATCGCGGATTATGAGTTTTGATGCGGTCTGAAGGACCGCCGCAACGCGCGTCGCACAAGCACGTTGCCTTGGGCTTCGAGTTGCGGCGGTCCTTCAGACCGCATCCGCTCTCCTGTCCACAGACCCCGCGCGGTGCGCGGGGCTGGAATGCGGTCGCACCGTTGGTGCTGAACTGAAATGCCGCC
>CAZCFM010000054.1:0-20734 GCA_964497855.1 uncultured Verrucomicrobiota bacterium
GTGCCGTTGAGCACGCGATTGGTGCGGGAGAAGGCCTGGATCAATCCGTGGTGCTTGAGGTTCTTGTCCACGTAGAGCGTGTTCAGGTATTTGGAGTCGAAGCCGGTGAGCAGCATGTCCACGACGATGGTGATGTCGATTTTCTGCGCCGCCGGGAAGTCGGCGTTGGGCCACTGCTGATCTTTGATGCGCTTCTGCACGTCCTGATAGTAGAGATCGAAGTCGCCGAGGCTGTGGTTCGTGCCGTAGCGGGTGTTGTAGTCGGCGAGGATGGCTTTGAGGGCCTCCTTTTTGCGGTCGGGATCGACGGCGTTGTCGGCTTTTTCCTGCGGAAGGTCGCTCTGCAACTGCAGGACGTCCGGATTTCCCTCGGCGGGCGGGGAGAAGACGCAGGCAATGTTCAGCGGACGGTATTCGGGGTCGGCGGCCCGCTTTTCCGCCTGCATTTCCGAGAAAAGCCGGTGGTATTCGATGGCGTCGTTGATGGAGGCGGTGGCGAGCAGGGCGTTGAAGCGGCGCTGGCCGGTGGCGGCGTCGTGTTTGGAGAGGATGGCTTCGATGACGGCGCGTTTGCCCGGGAGCGCCGACATCCCTGTCGGCTTTGCGTCGGCGGATGCCGACGGGGACGTCGGCGTTCCCGGGGGGATCGGCTTGTAGTAATCGACGTGGAAGCGGAGGACGTTGCCGTCTTCGATGGCGTGGGTGATGGTGTAGGCGTGGAGCTGCTTCTGGAACAGCTCGTCGGTGGTGCGGTAGGAGGCCTGCTCTCCCTCAATCTGCTGGTAGCTGGCGTTCTCCTCGAAAATGGGCGTTCCGGTGAAACCGAAGAGCTGGGCCTTGGGAAAAAACGTTTTGATGGCGCGGTGGTTGTCACCGAACTGGGAGCGGTGGCACTCGTCGAAGATGAAAACGATGCGTTTGTCGCGCAGGGGCCGGAGGCGTTCTTTGTAGCGGCCACCCTCGTCCAGCGCGAGGCCGAGTTTTTGGATGGTGGTGACGATGACCTTGTCGGCATAGTCCTCGGAAAGCAGGCGTTCGACGAGGGTGGCGGTGTTGGTGTTTTCCTCCACGCAGCCTTCCTGAAAGCGGTTGAACTCCTCGCGGGTCTGGCGGTCGAGGTCTTTGCGGTCCACGACGAAGAGGCATTTTTCGATCTCGTCGCGGTCCTTCAGCAGCGTGGAGGCCTTGAAAGAGGTGAGGGTCTTGCCGCTGCCGGTGGTGTGCCAGATGTAGCCGTTGCCGCAGTCCTGGTGGATGCAGTCGACGATCTGTTTGACGGCGTAGACCTGGTAGGGCCGCATGATCATGAGCTTCTGCTCGCCGGCGATGAGCACCATGTAGCGGCTGAGGGTGTGGCCGAGGGTGCATTTCACGAGAAAGGTGTCGGCGAAGCTGTCAAGATGGGTGATTTTTTTGTTCGCCTCGTCCGCGAACTGATAGACGGGCAGGAAGCGCTCTTCGGCGTTGAAGGCGAAGTGGCGGACGTTGTTGTTGGCGAAGTAATAGGTGTTGCTGCGGTTGCTGACGATGAAGAGCTGCAGAAAACAGAGCAGGGTTCGGGTGTAGCCGTTGCCGGGATCGTTTTTGTAGTCGACGATCTGTTCCATGGCCCGGCGCGGGTTGACGCCAAGGGTTTTCAGCTCCACCTGCACAACGGGAACGCCGTTGATGAGCAGGAGCACGTCGTAGCGGTGGTGGCTGTTGTCGGTGTTGATGCGGAGCTGGTGGACGGCCTCGTAGTCGTTTTTGCACCAGTCCTTGAGATTGACCAGGGTGTAGTTCAGCGGGGTGCCGTCGTCGCGGGTGAAGCTGTTGCGCTCGCGCAGGGTGCGGGAGGCGGCGAAAACATCGGGGGTGACCAGGCCGTCGAGCAGGCGGGCGAACTCGCCATCGGTCAGCCGCACGCGGTTCAGTGCCTCGAATTTTTGGCGGAAATTCGCCTCCAGGGAGGCGCGGTCATGAATATCCGGGCGGAGGCTGTATTTGAGGGCACCGAGTTTGGCGAGGAAGGCCTCCTCGATGTCCATTTCCCGCACAACCTTTGGGGTGGGGTCTTCGTGGGTTTCGTAGGTCAGAGGGGCGTTGGACATCCCGGGAATCCTTGGGGGAAAAATCCCCGTGGGTCAAGGAGAAACGGGGTGGGGGCGGTGTCTGCACCCGTAACAAAAAAGCCCCCGGAGTGCGGGGGCTTTTGGAGGGGATGTTGTCGATGCCTCAGACGCGGTCGAGGTAGAGGCCGGCACCGCCGTAGACGGCGTTTTTGCCCAGCAGGTCTTCGATGCGGATGAGCTGGTTGTATTTGGCGATGCGGTCGGAACGGCTCATGGAACCGGTTTTGATCTGACCGGCGTTGGTGGCCACGGCGATGTCCGCGATGGTGGTGTCTTCGGTTTCGCCGGAACGGTGGGAGATGACGGCGCTGTAGTGGTTGCGCTTGGCCATTTCAATCGCGTCCAGGGTCTCGGTCAGGGTGCCAATCTGGTTGACCTTGACGAGAATGGAGTTGGCGGTGCCGGTTTCGATGCCGCGTTTCAGGTATTTCAGGTTGGTGACGAACAAATCGTCGCCGACGAGCTGAATCTTTTTGCCGAGGCGGTCGGTGAGTTTTTTCCAGGTTTCCCAGTCGCCTTCGGAGCAGCCGTCTTCGATGGAGATGATGGGGTATTTGGAGCACCAGTTGGCCCAGAAATCGACCATTTCGTCGCCGGAGCGCTCGGACTTGTCGGACTTGTGGAAGACATATTTCTTGATGTCTTTCTTGTAGAACTCGGAGGCGGCGGCGTCGAGGGCGATGAAGACGTCGTGACCGGCTTTGTAGCCGGCTTTGTCGATGGCCTGGAGGATGACTTCGACGGCGTGGTCGTTGCTGTCGAGGCCGGGGGCGAAACCGCCTTCGTCGCCGACGGCGGTGCTGAGGCCGGCCTTTTTGAGGATGCCCTTGAGGGTGTGGAAAATTTCGGCACCCATGCGGAGGGCTTCGCTGAAGGTCGCGGCGCCTTTGGGCATGATCATGAATTCCTGGATGTCGATGGGGGCGTCGGAGTGGGCGCCGCCGTTCATGATGTTCATCATGGGGACGGGCAGGACTTTGGCGTTGGCGCCGCCGAGGTAGCGGAAGAGGGGGATGCCGAGTTCTTCGGCGGCGGCATGGGCGGTGGCCATGGAGACACCGAGCATGGCGTTGGCGCCGAGGTTGGACTTGGTGTCGGTGCCGTCGAGGTCGATCATGGTTTTGTCCACGGCGACCTGGTCGAAGGCGTCGAGGCCGATCAGCTCGTCGCAGATTTTGCCGTTGACGTTGTCGACGGCTTTGGAAACGCCTTTGCCCATCCAGCGGGTTTTGTCGCCGTCGCGCAGTTCGAGGGCTTCGTTTTCGCCGGTGGAGGCACCGGAGGGAACGGCAGCGCGGCCAACGGCTCCGCTGTCCAGGGTGACTTCGACTTCCACGGTGGGGTTGCCGCGGGAGTCCACGATTTGCCGTGCATACACATCAATGATATCAGCCATGAGAAATACTCCAGAAGGGTAGGGTTGTTCGAGAAGAGGGTCGTTTCTTTAGGCAAGCGGAGGCGCAGTGGCAAGACAAGGCGTGAAGAAAAAAGGCTTTTCTTGTCGACAGCCCTTTTTTCGCCTATGCATGGAGCATGAATGCAAAGGCGGAACGTGTAGGAATCTATGGAGGCACCTTCAATCCGGTGCATCACGGCCATTTGCTGGTGGCGCGGGACGCGATGGAGGCGCTGGCGCTTGATCGTCTGCTTTTCCTGCCCAACGCCCGATCCCCGCTGCGGCAGGGAGAAAAACTGGCTCCCGCCGCGGATCGTCTGGCGATGCTGCGTCTGGCGCTGGAGGGCGAGCCGCGTTGCGACGTTTGCGAGCTGGAAACCGAGCGGGGCGGCACTTCCTACACGGTGGAAACGCTGCGTAGTCTGCGCGGAACGCACCCGAACGGGATTCTGTTCTTTCTGATGGGGGCCGACAGTCTGGAAACCTTCGACCGCTGGGTCGCGCCGGAGGAAATCGTCCATTTGGCGCAGGTCGTGGCGCTGCCCAGACCCGGATTTGACGCCGCGAAGGCTTTGGCGGAGCTGTTTCGCCGCGCGCCGAACCTCACGGAAAAAGTGTCGCTGCTTCCGGAGGGGCGGCACATCGACATTTCCGCAACCGAAATTCGTCAACGCGCACGGGAGGGCAAGTCCCTGAGATGGCTCGTTCCCGACGGGGTGGCGGAATATGTGAAGCGGAAGGGGCTGTATGGAAGAAGTGACGAGTGACGAATGAAGAATGAAGAGTGAAGAATGACGAGTGGGTGCTAAAATCCGCTGATTTGGGCTGGACGGATCGCGTTGGAGCCGACTAGTGTCGGGGTCATGAACACCATTGCCCAAACGCTTGACGCCGCGATCCTGAAACCCGACATGACGCCTGCCGAGGTCTTGGCCGCGATGGACCTCTGCATTCCTTTCGGACCCAAAACATTTTGTGTGCGGCCCTGTGATGTGCCGCTGGTGACGCCCATTTGCCGAAAGCACGGCATTGGCGTCTGTGTGGTGCTGGGGTTTCCCCACGGCGACCAACTCCCCGAATCCAAAGCGGACGAGGCCCGGCGCTACGTGGCGGCGGGAGTGGATGAGATCGACATGGTTTGCAACATCGGCCTGGTGCGCGCCGGGGATTGGGACGCGGTCCGCGCGGACATCGCGGGCGTGCGCGCGGTGACCCACGCGGCGGGAATTCCGCTCAAAGTGATTTTTGAAACGGTGTTTCTCAACGCCGAACAGGTGTGCCGTCTCACGGAAATCTGCATCGAAGCGGGCGCCGATTTTGTGAAAACCTCGACCGGATTCAATGGTGGGGGCGCCGAAGAGGACACCGTGCGTCTGATGCTGCAAACGGCGGCGGGGCGGGCCCAGGTCAAACCTTCCGGCGGGATTCGCGACCGGGCGAGGGCGGAGCGCTTTCTGGAGATGGGGGCCACGCGACTGGGCGTCGGGTTCTCGGCGGTGCCGGTGATTTGCGCGGGCGAAGGTTCCGCCGCAACGGCGTATTGACCCAGCAAAAAACCCCGCCGGAGCGGGGTTTACACCATCGAGAGAAAGCGGGCGGTTACCAGCTCGCTTTGATCACACCGGGAATTTCGCCTTTGGAGGCTAATTCGCGGAAGGTGATACGGGAGAGCTTGAAGCGGCGGATGAAGGCGCGGCGACGACCGGTCACCTGACAGCGGTTCACCAGACGGGTGGGGCTCGCATCGCGGGGCAGTTGGGACAGGGCGATGAAGTCGCCTTTTTCTTTCAACTCTTTGCGCAATGCGGCATACTTCGCAACGGTTTTGCGTTTGCGTTTTTCTTTTTCAATCCAGCTTGTACGTGCCATATCGGGATTCCAGGGGTAGGGATACTGATTGTTTCTGAAAGGGGTTGGAGGGGCGTTGAGAGATAACGAAAATCCACCGGGGGTCAAATCCAAAACGCAAAAAGTTTTCAGGTTGCATCCGGAGGCACTCCGTGTATATTCGCTTATCCGGAATTACAGATGAACAAAGAACCCACCTTTCTCCGCGTGTTCAGGGCCTTGGCCGACGAAGTGCGTTTGCGCATTCTTCGGGCGGTGTCTATTGCCGAGTTGTCGGTGGCCGAACTGGTGCGGGTGCTGGGCTTGCCGCAGTCGACGGTGAGCCGTCACCTGAAGCCCCTGCGCGAATGCGGACTGCTCGAAACGCGCCGCAACGGGACCTCTGTTTATTATCATCGCGGTCCCGCGCTGGCCGATGTGGATTTGTCGGGACTCCTGGACCGCCATTTGGCCGCATTGCCGCTGGACACGGAGGACCGCAGTTCGGTGCGGCGCGTGTTGGACCAGCGGCGGGCCGGGAACCGCAACTTTTTTGACGAGATCGCCGGAAGTTATGGGTCGCTCACCGAGCCCGGCGGCGGCTGGCACGCCCTGGCGGCAGGTTTGGCCTGCGGATTTGCCGGTCAGGTGGTCGCCGACATCGGCTGCGGGGAGGGGGCCTTGTCCCTGCTGCTGGCCCGCTATTGCCGTCAGGTGATCTCGGTGGACATTTCCCCGAAAATGGTGATGACCCTGCAGGAGGCCGCCGAACTGTCCGGTCTCGGCGGGCGCATCCGCGTGATGGAAGGGGATGTGGACCAGCTTCCGCTGGCCGATGCCTCCGCCGACAGCGTGTTTCTGAGCCAGGTGCTGCACCACGCCGCGCAGCCGGAACAGGCGCTCGTGGAGGCGGCCCGGGTGCTGCGTCCCGGCGGACGCCTCATCGTGCTTGATCTGCTGCGTCACGAGCAGGAGTGGGTCCGCGAACAATATGCCGACGTGTGGCTGGGTTTCGATCCCGAGGAAGTCGAAGCCTTCGCCCTGACCAGCGGATTGCAGCCTGAACACGCCTCCCGCCTGCCCGGCGCCACGCCCGAACTTCCTGTCCTCTTTTTTTCTGCAACCAAACCCAAGCCCCCGAAGCATCCATGAGTACCAAGAAAAAAACGCCCCCCTCCACCGACTACATCATCAAAGACCTTTCCCTCGCCGAATACGGCCGCAAGGAAATGACCCTTTCCGAAAACGAAATGCCGGGCCTGATGGTCCTGCGCGAGCGCTATGGCAAGGAAAAACCCCTTAAAGGCGCCCGCATCGCCGGTTCGCTGCACATGACGATCCAGACCGCGATGCTGATCGAAACCCTGCAAATTCTCGGCGCGGAAGTGCGCTGGGCCAGCTGCAACATTTATTCCACGCAGGACGAGGCCGCCGCCGCCATCGCCGCCCGCGGTACGTCCGTGTTTGCGGTCAAAGGCGAAACCCTCGAGCAGTATTGGGAGTACACCGACATGATTCTGGACTGGGGTCCGGATGTCTACCCGAACATGATTCTCGACGACGGCGGCGACGCCACCCTGTTTGTCCACCTCGGTTACAAAGCGGAACGCGACCCGAAAGTCCTGGACCGCAAACCCGGCAGCGAAGAAGAGGCCATTCTCTACGCCCAGCTCAAAAAAGCGGTCGCGGCCCGTCCCGGACGTTTCACCAAGCTCGCTCAGACCATCAAGGGCGTTTCCGAAGAAACGACCACCGGGGTCCATCGCCTCTACCAGATGCACGCCAAGGGGGACCTTCTTTTCCCCGCTTTCAACGTCAACGACGCCGTCACCAAGTCGAAATTCGACAACAAATACGGATGCCGCCATTCGCTTCCCGACGGCATCTGCCGCGCGACCGACATCCTCATGGGCGGCAAGATCAGCGTTGTCGCGGGCTACGGCGACGTGGGCAAGGGCTGCGCCGAGGCCCTGCGCGGACAGGGCTCGCGCGTGATTGTCACCGAAATCGACCCCATCTGCGCCTTGCAGGCGGTGATGGACGGCTACGAAGTCACCACGATGGAGGAAGCCTGTGTTCAGGGCGATATTTTCGTGAGCACCACGGGCTGCTGTGACGTGATCACCGAGAAACACATGCGCCACATGCGCGATGGCGCGGTGGTCTGCAACATCGGACATTTCGACAGTGAAATCGAGGTGGTCAAGCTCAAGAAATACCGTTGGGAAAACATCAAGCCGCAGGTGGACCGCATCCATTTCCCCGGCGGAAAAACGATTATTCTTCTGGCGGAAGGCCGCCTGATGAACCTGGGCTGCGCGACCGGTCATCCGAGCTTCGTCATGTCCAACAGTTTCACCAACCAGGTGCTGGCGCAGATGGAATTGTTCGTACACCCCGAGAAATATCCTGTGGGGCTCTACACCCTGCCGAAACATCTCGACGAAGAAGTGGCGCGCCTGCACCTGCCCCGTCTCAACGTCAAACTCGACAAACTGAACTCCAAACAGGCCAAATACCTCGGCATACCGGTCGAAGGCCCCTACAAGCCCGATCATTATCGGTATTGAAAAGTGACGAGTGGAGAGTGACGAGTGATGAGTGACGAGTGGAGAGTGTCCACGAATCCCTCTCCATTCTGAATTCGTCATTCTACACTCTCTTCACTCGTCATTCTACATTCATCATTCTACACTCTTTTTACTCCAAGCTTCCGCGCGCCTCCGCGAGGAGGCGCAGGACTTCGGCGAGGACTTCGTTGATTTCGTGACGGACGGCGGCTCGCCAGGCGGGGTGGGCGAGGTTTTCCTCGTCGGCCGAGTCCAGGGCGGCGAGGGCATCGCGGAGGAGAGCGCGGGCCTTTTTGAGGCGGACGAGAACGTCGCCGATGCGGTAGGAGCAGGGGGGCCATGGATCATCCTCGTCCATGGGGTTTAGGGCACCGGCGAGTTTGGCGGCGGCAAATTGGACGCCCCATTGCAGCTCGTGCAGGGGGTGTTCCGAGGGTGCGGACTCGGGCATCCAGCCCCCATCCTTGATGTCGGCGAAAATTTTGTGTCCCAGCTCATTGCAGCGGGAAACGAGGCTGTGATCCGGAGGATCGGGGAGGTCCTCCCAGTCCTGCAAGGCTTCTTCGGCGGCGGCGTTCATTTCATCGATCCAGCGGGCCCGTTCCGCCTCTTCTTCCGGGGTCAGCGGTTCTGGTGCGGGTTCTCCCCACTCGATGCGCAGTTTTTCGCGTTCTTCGCGGTAGATTTCGTCGTAGCCCTCCATGTCTGGAAGATCCCCGAGAGCGTGCAGGCGGGCCTCGATGCGGTCATTGAGTTGATTCATGCGGTGGTCCCATTCCTGGGCTTCGCGTTCTTCCTCGTGGAGATCGCCTTCATCTTCGTTCAGGAGGTCGATCCCGGTCAAAAGCCCGGCCAGGTCGTCTTCAACGGCCTTCATGGACGCAGCAATCTGCTCCTGGCGGGACGGCTCGTCCTCGGGGCTGAGCGACCACTGCGCGGGGCCTTCGATGTCCAGAACGAAATGGCTCGCCTCGATGACCATGCGTCCGTTGCAGGTGCTGAACCACTCCACATACAGCGTGTTGCCCCAGTGCCAGGGGAAGGATGTGCCCGCGTGAACATGCTGGGCGAGTTCCTGCGGGCTGCAGTCCGGGATTTTGCATTTGCGGGAGGCACTCATGTCACCGATGCCGCCCTGTTGCAGGGAGGAGAGATCGTCCGGAGCGGGCAGGGTGGGGGAGGGATTGCGGAACCGCAGCACGATTCCCGCGAGATCGGCGGCGGGCAAGCCCTGCAGGTGGATGCGAAGGGGTTCGTCGCGGCCCAAGAGCGTTACAAGGCCGGAAATGCGGCCTTTTGTGCGGAAATCGAACTCGCCACAGATGACAGAATCGTGAAGACGGTGCGCCATGGACAAGGCCCCTAAACAGGACGCTGCGGAGATGCAAGCCCATCCTGAATTTCGATCTGAAAATTTTTTTCGATTTCAGTCTCGCCAGCGGCGGAACTTTGTGTAAAGTCCGCGCCCTTGCCCCCAATCGGGGGGTGAAACACAAAAGCGCCGCTGATCGCAGAACACCTTGCGCCGGAAACGGGACCGGGTGATCGTAACAGCGGGTGGCGCATAGCAACAGCCGCCGTCTGGAAGCCCTTGTGGGCAACTGGGCGTGTTTTGACCGAAAGGCCGACTCATGGAAACAACCTCTGTCTTAAAATTTCAACGCATCTCCTCCCGCAAGGCCGTGGACATCGCGCGGGCCATTCAGGGCAAGCCGGTATCCGAGGCTTTGTCGCTTACCACCTTCAGTGACCGCAAGGCTTCTGAATTGTTTGGAAAAGCGCTCAAGTCGGCCATCGCCAACGCCGAGCACAATGCCGGCGCGGACGTGGAAACCCTTTACATCAAGCGCGCTGCGGTCGAACAGGGACCGAGCATGCGCCGTGGCTTCTACGGAGCCCGGGGCATGTTCAAACCGGTCGCCAAGCGCACCAGCCACATCCGGGTCGTGCTCAGCGACGAGCGCGGATAATTCTCAACCTCACACAGGAGTACGGTTTTGGGCCAAAAAGTTAACCCCATCTCGCTGCGAGTCGCGGTCACAAAAGACTGGCGCTCTCGTTGGTTCGCCGGAAAGAAAGAATTCGGCGTCCTCGTTGGTGAAGATCTGCAAATTCGGCAGATCGTCAAAAGCAGACTGAAAGAAGCGGCTGTACCGGACGTGCTCATTGAGCGCTACGCCAACCGCGCCCGCGTCACCATTTTCACCGCCCGTCCGGGTGTTGTCATTGGCCGCAAAGGTCAGGACATCGAAAAGCTCCGCGAAGAGCTTGGTGCCCTCACCGGTAAAGAAATTTACATTGAGATCAAAGAAGTCAAGAACCCCGACATGAACGCACAGCTCGTGGCGGAAAGCATCGCCCAGCAGTTGGAGCGCCGCATTTCCCACCGCCGCGCCATGAAGCGCGCCGTGCAGATGGCCATGGAACTCGGTGCCGAAGGCATTCGTATCGAGTGCAGTGGACGTCTGGGTGGTTCTGAACTTTCCCGCCGGGAAAAATATCTGAAGGGCAAAGTGCCGTTGCACACCCTCCGCGCCAAGATCGATTACGGTTTCACCGAGGCCCACACCACTGCCGGCCGTTGCGGCGTCAAGGTTTGGGTCTGCACCAAGGAACAACCTGTGGAGGAACGTCGTCATGCCGCTTATGCCTAAACGCGTAAAGTACCGCAAACAGCAGCGCGGCAAAAGCCGTGGACTTGCCACCAGCGGTAACACCCTTTCGTTTGGAGATTTCGGGCTGCAATCCCTGGAGCGCAGTCTGGTCACCAACGTGCAAATCGAAGCCTGCCGTGTTGCAGTGAACCGCGAGCTGAAACGCCGCGGCAAACTGTGGATCCGCATCTTCCCCGATTTCCCCTACACCAAGAAACCTCTCGAAGTGCGAATGGGCAAAGGCAAAGGCAACGTCGAACGCTGGGTCGCCAAGATCAAGCCCGGACGCATGCTCTTTGAATTGGCCGGCGTGACCGAGTCCCAGGCCCGCGAAGCCTTCCGCCTCGCAGCCGCAAAACTGCCTGTGCGCAGCCGTTTCGTCACCCGCACCCCGAACATTTGAGTCTGAGGAGATTTCCATGACCCCCGTCGCGAAATACCGTGAAATGACGAGCGAGGAGCTTTCCTCCGCCCTCACCGATGCCGGCGAGAACGTATTCAAACTTAAACTCCAGCAGAAGCTGGGACAACTGGAAAACAAGGCCCGCATCACCCATGTGAGACGCGATATTGCCCGTATCCGGACCGTCCTTGCCGAACGCACCCGCAAGACAGGAGAAGCCTGATGTCCGAAACCACCCCCCATCACCACGTGCGCAAAACCCGCACAGGTACCGTGGTCAGCACGAAGATGGACAAGACCTGCGTGGTCCTTGTCGAACGCCGCATCGCCCACAAGGTGTACGGCAAAATCATCCGCCGCGTGAAGAAATATTACGTGCATGATGAAAACAATTTGGCCAAAGAGGGCGACACCGTCCGCATCCAAGAGACCCGCCCGATCAGCAAACTGAAATGCTGGCGTCTGCTCGAGGTTGTCGATACCACCCCCGCCGCCGCACAACCCACCGTCTAACGCCTGGAGCCGTACAACATGATCTGTCAGGAAAGCAATTTGGAAGTTGCCGATAACACCGGTGCCCGGCTCGTACGCTGCATTCGTGTGTTGGGCCAGCGCAAGCGCTTCGCCCGCATCGGAGACATTATCAAGGTGACCGTGAAGGAAGCGATTCCCAACGGCGCCGTGAAAAAGAGTGAAGTGCACCGCGCCCTTATCGTGCGCACCCGCCAGCCGATCCGCCGCAATGACGGCACCGTGCTGCGCTTCGACACCAACGCGGTGGTCATCATCGACGCCAACAACAACCCCCGCGGCACCCGTATTTTTGGACCCGTTGCCCGCGAATTGCGCGACAACAACCACATGAAAGTGGTCTCGCTCGCTCCGGAGGTGCTCTGATGAATAACCGCAAAACTCTGCATGTGCGCACGGGGGACACTGTCGAAGTGCTCGCCGGACGCAGCCGGGGCCGCAAAGGCAAAGTTCTCCAGGTCAAACCTAAAACCGGCCTCGTGCTGGTGGAAGGGTTGAATCTGATAAAGAAGGCGATCCGTCCCACGGAAAGCAACCCGGATGGCGGTATTGTGGAGCGGGAAGCCCTGCTGCACGCGTCAAATGTCAAAGTGGTCGAGAAAACCACTGGTAAGGAGGCTAAATAATGGTCGCTTTCAAAAAACTTTACGAAGAAAAAATTGTGCCGGAGCTCACCCGCAGCCGCGGCTACACGAACAAACTCCAGGTTCCGCGCCTGCAGAAAATCGTGATCAACATGGGCGTCGGGGTTCCCAACGACCGCGACGAGCTGAAATCGGTCATCGCCGATCTCGCCCGCATCACCGGACAACAGCCGATCACCACCTACTCCCGCAAGGCGATTTCAAACTTCCGTCTGCGCGAAAACATGGCCATCGGATGCAAGGTCACCCTCCGCGGAGCCCGCATGTACGAATTCATGCAGCGTCTGATCCAGATCGCGCTGCCCCGTATCCGCGACTTCCGCGGCGTATCCGCCAAGGGTTTCGACAAGCAGGGCAACTACTCCCTGGGTCTGACAGAACAGATCATCTTTCCGGAGATCAACCCCGACAACGTCAAGCGCGTGCAGGGCATGGACATTTGTTTCGTGACCAGCGCAAAATGCAAAGACGAAGGTCATGAGTTGATCAAACTTTTCGGGATGCCCTTCGCAAAATGACAACGAGTCCTGCCAGGACCACACCGAGGATTACTGCATGAACACTTCCGATCCCATTGCCGATTTTCTGACCCGCCTCCGCAACGCGGTGGCTGCAGGTCACGACACGGTAGAGATTCCCTCTTCCAAACTGAAGCTGGAAATCAGCCGCATTCTGCTGCGCGAAGGCTATATTCGCGATGTGCAGCTCGCTGGAGACGCGCCCAAACAGGTGATTCGCATCACCCTGAAGTACGGCCCCGACCGCGAGTCCGTCATCACCGGCCTGAAACGCATCAGCCGTCCCGGTCTCCGCCAATACGTGAACGCAGAAAACCTGCCGCGCGTACTCGGAGGCCTGGGTATCGCCCTTCTCACCACATCCCGGGGCATTTTGACCGATCGCGAAGCGCGCAAAACGCGCGTCGGCGGTGAAGTGCTCTGCCAGATCTGGTAATTCAACCCCCCTTTCAAGGTAGACACATGTCACGAATTGGAAAAAACCCCGTCCCCGTTCCTGCTGGCGTTAAGGTGACTCTCACCGGAACGTCCCTCAGTGTCACGGGTCCGAAGGGCACCCTCACTCAGGAATTGCCCTTGGGCATCAGCCTGAAACAAGAGGGCGCCGAACTCCAGGTCACCCGTGCCGACAACGGTGCCAAACAACGTGCTCTGCACGGAACCGTGCGCGCGCTCGCCGCCAACATGGTCCAGGGCGTCACGACCGGGTACACCAAACATCTGGAAATCCAGGGCGTCGGCTTTAAAGCTGTGCTCAAAGGAAAGTCCGTGATTCTGGCCCTCGGGTACTCGCACGAAATCAACTTCCCCATCCCCGAAGGCCTCACCTGCACGGTCGATACGACCGGGACCAACGTGTCCCTGTCCGGCTGTGACAAACAGAAAGTGGGACAAGCCGCGGCGCAGATACGTTCCTTTTACAAAGCCGAGCCCTACAAGGGCAAGGGTGTCCGTTACAAAGGCGAAATTGTTCGCCGCAAAGCCGGAAAGGCGGTGGCCTAATGAGCAAATGGAAAACAAAATCCGATCAGCGCGTGCGCCGTCACTTGCGCGTCCGCAACAAAATCGAGGGAACCGCCCAGCGTCCGCGCATGAGCGTTTTCCGCAGCAACAAACACATCTCGGTTCAGTTCATCGACGACCTGTCGGCGGTGACTCTGGCCGCGGTCTCCACCCAGCAAAGCGCCTTCAAAGGGGCTAAAAACACAGTGGAAACCGCCCGCGAAATCGGCCGCAAAGCCGCTGAGGTCGCCAAGGCCGCCGGGATCGAAACCGTTGTGTTTGACCGCGCCGGTTTCCGCTACAGTGGACGTGTGGCCGCGCTTGCCGATGCCGCCCGTGAAGGCGGACTCAACTTCTAATCGCTATCTAAAGGCAACAAACTATGGCCCATGATTCCAAAAACGACAAAGATGCCTTCTCCGATGTGGAGGAGCGCGTGGTCGACATCAACCGTTCCGCCAAAGTGGTGAAAGGTGGACGCCGCTTCAGCTTCGCCGCTCTCGTGGTGGCGGGTGACCGCAAAGGCCGCGTCGGCTATGCCATCGGCAAAGCCAACGAGGTCGCGGATGCGATACGCAAAGCGAGCGAAGGTGCCCGCAAAAACATGAGATCCGTTCAGACCAAAGATGAAACCATCCCCCACGAGGTGATTGGTGAATTCTGCGGCGGACGCGTTCTGCTCCGTCCCGCTTCGCCGGGTACGGGCGTGATTGCCGGTGGTGCGGTCCGCGCGGTGCTGGAGCTTTCCGGCATTCGTGATGTCCTTGCCAAATCTCTCGGCAGTGGTAACAGCATCAATGTGACCAAAGCCACTTTCGATGCACTGGGACAGCTTCGCACCCGCGAGCAAATTCTGGCCCTCCGTCGCTCCTAACGTATCCCCTTACCTTTTGGATATTGACTATGAATCTGCACACTCTGAAAAATGTTCCCGGCGCAAAGCATAAAAGCAAGCGCCTCGGTCGCGGTCACGCGTCCGGCAAGGGAAAAACCTCCGGAAAGGGCCACAAAGGCCAGTACGCCCGCAAAGGCCACAAAGTCAAACACGGCTTTGAAGGCGGACAGATGCCCATGTATCGCCGCATGCCCAAACGCGGGTTCACGAGCCCCTTCCACAAAACCTATGCCCCCGTCAATCTTGCCACTCTGGATTCCGCCTTTGAAGACGGTGCTTCTGTGGGTCCGGTTGAACTCGTGGACATTGGCGTGGCCAAAGGTTCCTCCTGGGCTGGCGTGAAAATCCTCGGTGTCGGCGAAATCTCCAAGAAACTGCAGGTCACTGCGCACCGTTTCTCGGCCACCGCCCGTGCCAAGATTGAAGCCGCCGGCGGAACCTGCATCGAACTGGAAGCGCCTGCTTCCGCTGAATAACCCACCGGGTTCCTCCTCCGGGGAGCCCGTTCTCTTTTCCCCCTCCCGAGGCATACCATGTTGTCCGCATTTGCCAACAGCCTGAAAATTCCGGAACTCCGCCAACGTATCTTCTTTACGTTTTCGCTTATTTTCTTTTGCCGGATTCTGGCCACGATCCCCGCGCCCGGTATCAATCCCGTGGCCCTTAAAGAACTGATGACCAGTCTCACCGCCTCTGCTGGCGGCGCAATGAGCATGGCCAATCTATTCAGCGGCGGTGCTCTGGAACGTTTCGCCATCGGTGCGCTCAACATCATGCCGTACATCTCCGCCTCGATCATCATTCAGTTGATGACGGCGGTGGTTCCTTCGCTTGAACGCCTCGCCCGTGAAGGGGAGTCCGGTCGCGCGAAAATCAACCAGTACACCCGTTACCTGACCCTGATCCTCTGCGTGATCCAGGGCTTCAGCATTGCCAGCGTGGCCCTCAACGCCCGCATCACCTTCGGACTGAGCCAGGAAGTGGTGACCATTGCCAATCCCTGGGCCTTCCGTTTGCTTGCGACCATCGCGCTGACGGCCTCGACCATGCTCCTGATGTGGCTGGGCGAGCAAATCACCGAGCGTGGCATTGGCAATGGCATCAGCTTGATCATCACCGTCAACATTCTGGGCAGCCTGCCCATGGCCGTGACTGCCACCAAGCAAATGTTCTTCCCGGGAGGCGACATTGTTCCCACCCACAGTATTTTCCACCTCGTGACCCTTGTGGTGCTGTTTTTCCTGGTGACCGCCGGCACCGTGGCCCTCACCCAGGCCATGCGCAAGATTCCGGTTTCCTACGCCAAACGTGTGGTGGGAAACAAGGTGTATGGCGGACAGAGCACCTACATGCCGCTCCGCGTGAACTACTCCGGTGTCATGCCCATCATCTTCGGTCAGGCCATTCTCATGTTCCCCGCCCCGGTGCTGAAATTCATCGGTGACCGCATGGGATGGGAAGGTGTCGCGCGCGCCGCGGACTGGTTCCGCAGCGATGGAACGCCCTTCATGTGGATGTACACCCTGATGATTCTGTTTTTCTCCTACTTCTGGGTCGCCACGCAGTTCAACCCCGTGCAGATTTCCGACGATCTGAAACGCAACGGCGGCTATATTCCCGGCATTCGTCCCGGGCAGGCCACTGCCGCCTTTTTGGACAACGTCATGACCCGCATCACTCTTGCCGGGGCGATTGCCCTGACCATCATCGCCGTTTTCCCCACACTGCTCGGGCAACATTTCAACATCAATTTCATCATCACCAGTTTCTTCGGTGGCACCAGCATGCTGATCATCGTGGGCGTCATGCTTGACACCATGCGCCAGATTGAATCCCATCTCCTGAACCGGCACTACGACGGCTTCCTCCGCAAAGGTCGCCTGCGTGGTCGCAAATAAAGGGATGATCGGTGGAGTTCCTGGTCTTACTGGGACCCCCGGGTGCCGGCAAAGGCACGATCAGTCGTTTGCTTCACCAAGCGTCGGGTTTTCAGCCCCTCTCCACCGGTGAAGTGATCCGAAAAGAAATGGCGGATCCGCTCTCCACCTTTGGTCAGCAGTCCCGCCCTTTCATGGACCGTGGGGATTACATCCCCGATGATCTCGCGATTTCCTTGTTCTTCTTTCTTCTAACGGCTTATCCGCCCGGGACACGTTTGTGTCTCGACGGATTTCCCCGGACCATTCCCCAAGCCGAAGCCTTCGTGCGCTGGGTGAATGAAAAGGGGCACCGCTTTCTGGGCTATGTCTTCCTCGAACTCCCTGTGGAAGACGCTCTCCGCCGCCTCGGCTTGCGAAGGGTCTGCTCCCAGTGCCGGACTCCCTACCATCTCACCGATCGCCCCCCGCAAAGGGAAGGACTCTGCGACACCTGTGGGGGACGGCTGATTCCCCGCGAGGATGATGACGCCATCCTCCTCGCCCGGCGTCAGGAGCGGCACCTCAGTCAGACCCGTCCTTTGTTGGACTGGTTTCGCCCCCGGGTCCGAGGACTGGAGGCGGATGGCCGCAACGATCCCGAGGACGTGATGGAAGAAATCCGGAAAACATTTTCTCTTTTGTAAGGTTCACTTTTGTCCAAAATCATCATCAAAACCGAAGACGAACTCCGCTGCATGCGCGATGCCGGCCGTGTGGCCGCGAATATCCGTGTGGCGCTGGCGAAAGAAATTGCGCCGGGGGTGACGACACGCGAGTTGGATGTGTACGCCCGGGACCTCATGGAAAAAGTCGGTGCCCGCAGCGCCTTCATCAACTACCCCGGCCCCCGTGGCGTCAAACCGTTCCCCGGCTATACCTGCATTTCCGTGAACGAGGAAGTGGTCCATGGAATTCCGGGCGACCGCCGCATCCAACTCGGCGATTTGGTCAGCATCGACATCGGCGTCGTGTACAAAGGTTTTATTGGCGACAACGCGATGACGGTCAGCGTCGGGGTTACCGATCCGGATCTGATCGATTTGTTGTCCTGGTCGGAACAGGCTCTCGTCCGCGCGATGGAGCAGGCCGTGGAGGGCAATCGGCTCAGCGATATTTCACATGCCGTGGAAAGCACGGTGACGCCTAAAGGCTTCAGCGTCGTGCGCGACTTTGTCGGACATGGCGTGGGCCGCAAAATGCACGAGCCCCCGCAGATTTACAATTTTGGTCCTCCCGGACGCGGTCCGCTGCTGAAGGAGGGGATGACCCTGGCCATCGAGCCCATGGTGAACCTCGGCACCCACGAGGTGCAAACCCTTGCCGACGGGTGGACGGTGGTCACGCGGGACCGCAAACCCTCGGTGCACGTGGAACACACGGTCGCGGTGCGAAAAGAGCGGCCTGAAATCCTCACCCTTCCGGAGGAATAAAACAATGAAAAAGGAAGAGATTTTACTCGACGCAACCCTGGTTGATGCATTAGACTGCGCGACCTTTCAGGCCAGACTGGCCAACGGGCATGAAATTGTGGCGTTTACAGCGCCCAAACACCGCGCCGTTGAGCTTGGTTTGCGCGTCGGGCAAAACGTAAGAGTGAATCTTTCCCCTTACGACATGCTCAAAGGACGAATCATAACAGACCCCAAACAGGATTTAACATCATGAAAGTTCGCAGTTCCGTTAAAAGAATGTGCATCAATTGCCGCGTCATTCGGCGCAAGGGCGTCGTGCGGGTTATCTGCACCAACCCCCGTCACAAACAACGTCAAGGTTAACAGGAGTTATAGAAACATGCCACGCATCATGGGTATTGACATTCCCGGCCGCAAGCGGCTGGACATCTCTTTGCGCTACATTTACGGGATCGGCCCGAAACGCGCGCTCGACATCATTGAAAAAACGGGACTGGATCCGGCGATGAAAGCCGATGATCTGAATGCCGACCAGATCAGCGCCGTGACCACGGTTCTGCAGAAGGACTACACCGTGGAAGGGGACCTGCGCC
Source organism: uncultured Verrucomicrobiota bacterium (assembly GCA_964497855.1). Classification (GTDB taxonomy): domain Bacteria; phylum Verrucomicrobiota; class Kiritimatiellia; order SS1-B-03-39; family UBA6053; genus CAYLNG01. The sequence continues at coordinate 18,476 of CAZCFM010000054.1, forward strand.
GCGAAGTGCAGTCGAACATCCGCCGTCTCATCAGCATCGGCAGCTACCGGGGCAATCGCCACCGCCGTGGACTTCCTGTCCGTGGCCAGCGCACCAAGACCAATGCCCGCACCCGCAAAGGTGGCAAGCGGACCATCGGTGCAATCCGCGACAAAACCGCCCGTGGCGCCGCGAAAACCGCCATCGCCGCCAAGAAATAATTTCCCCATCACTCTCCAAGGATTATCCCCATGTCGGAAGACCAGAAAGAAAAAGAAAAGAAACCCGCCGCCGAGGCCGCTGCTGCTGAAGCGCCCGCCGCGGATCCCAATCGCCGCCTGACCGCTGCGGAACTGCTGGGCGAGGACACGATCCCCGTCAAAGCACGCAAGGCCAAAGGCTCGAAAAACATTTCCCAGGGCATCGTGCATGTCCGCGCCACCTTCAACAACACCATGGTGTGCGTGACCGACCTGTCCGGAAACGTGATCTCCACCGGTTCCGCTGGCGGTGCCGGATTCAAGGGTTCCCGCAAGAGCACGGCCTACGCCGGCACCGTGGTCGCCCAGGAAGCCGTTCGCAATGCCATGACCCACGGACTCAAAGAAGCGGAAGTCCGCATCCAGGGTCCCGGCGCTGGACGCGAGTCCGCAGTTCGTGCCGTGCAGACCTGCGGCGTCACGGTGACCACCATCAAAGACGTCACACCTGCCCCCCACAACGGCTGCCGCCCCCGCAAACGCCGCCGCGTTTGATTCATCGGCATTTTTTGCCCTTTCCCCAACATCCGAAAACGGAGTACACACTTTATGGCCATTCGACTGGGTCGTTTTGAAATGCCGAAGCGGGTCGTCAAAGACGAAGCCGCAAGCACCCCCACCTACGGTCGTTACTATGCCGAGCCTTTCGAGGCCGGTTATGGACGCACCATCGGCAATTCCCTCCGCCGCGTTCTCCTTTCCTCCCTTGAAGGCAGCGCCATCTCCGCCGTCAAGCTGGAAGGTGCCCCCCACGAATTTTGCACCATCGAAGGCATGGTCGAAGACGTGACCGACGTTGTGCTGAACCTCAAAAAGGTCCTGCTCAAGTCCTACAGCCGCGAACCCCGCATGGTCACCATCAAGGTGGAAGGCCCCGGCGAAGTCACGGCTGCGGATATTGTCACCGATGGCACCATCGAAGTCCTCAATCCCGGGCACCACATTGCCACCCTTGACCAGGGCGGAAAATTCCATGGCCAGATCGAAGTCAAAGTGGGACGTGGCTACTGTCCTGCGGACTGGAACAAGAAGGAAAACCAGGCGATTGGAATCATTCCGATCGACAGCCTCTTTTCCCCCGTTTCCCGCGTGAACTACTGGGTGGAAGCCACCCGCGTGGGCCGTCGCACCGACTACGACAAACTTGGCCTGGATATCTGGACCGACGGACGTGTCACCCCGGACGATGCTTTGACCATGGCTGCCGCCATTCTCCGCCATCACCTCGATGTGTTCGTCAACTACGACAAAGATCTGGTTGAGTTCGAACAGAGCGAGAAGCAGATCGACCAGGAACGCGAAGAGCTTCGCAAGAAACTCGGCGTGTCTGTCAACGAAATCGAACTCAGTGTCCGCGCCGCCAACTGCCTCAACAACGCCAACATCACCACTGTGGGCGAACTGTGCATGAAGACTGAAGCGGAAATGCTCAAGTACCGCAACTTCGGCAAGAAGTCCCTCAACGAAATCAAGGCCAAGCTGACCGAATTCGGTCTATCGCTGGGCATGACCTTCGATGCGGACCTTCTCGTCGGCAACCGGGACTAATTCTCCCCAACCCTCTCAAGGAATTCCCCCATGCGTCACCGCAAAAAAACCATCAAGCTCGGCCGCGCAACTTCCCACCGGGAAGCCATGCTGGCCAACATGGTGTGCTCCCTGATCAAGGAAAAGCGCATCACCACCACCCTGCCCAAAGCCCGTGCCGCACGTTCCATCGCTGAAAAGATGGTCACCCTCGGCAAAACCGGCACCCTGCACACCCGCCGTCTGGCCGTTTCCCGGCTGCACGACAAGGATTCCGTGCAGGAACTCTTCACGGCCATCGCTCCCGCCCTCAGCGGACGCGCGGGTGGCTACACCCGGATCACCAAACTGGGCAAACGCAGAAGCGACGCCTCGGAAATGGCGATCTTGGAGTGGGTCGATGTCACCATCGCCCCCGCGGAAACGGCCGTCGCCGCTGAATAAGCGACGCGCGTTGTTCCCGACTAAAAACCCGGCATTCGCCGGGTTTTTT
>CAZCFM010000054.1:20834-22394 GCA_964497855.1 uncultured Verrucomicrobiota bacterium
AAAACGTCTAAGGACTTTCCTTCTGTATCGTCGTCTCTGTAGGACGGACGCAACCCCACCTCAAAACACCCATGAACCAATCCGACTGGATCCAACACCTTGTCCGCGAGCATGAAGCCCCGCTCTGCCGCTACGCGCTGAGTCTCTGCGGCGACCTGGCCACCGCCCGCGACGCCGTGCAGGAGACTTTTTTGCGGCTCTGCCGCGCGGAGCGATCCCGGTTGGAGGGTCATGAGGCGGCCTGGTTGTTCCGCGTCTGCCGCTCCCGCGTCCTCGACATGCACCGAAAGGCCAAACCCATGCAAACCCTCTCCCCTCAACACGAATCCATGCTTGCCGACCCGGCACGCCCCCCGGACGAAGTCGCCCTGCACCGCGATTCCGCCGCACAGCTCCCCGCTCTGCTCGACAAACTGCCCGGGCGGCAACGAGAAGCCCTGCGCCTCAAGTTCCAGGACGGCCTCAGCTACCGCGACATCGCCCGCGTCATGCGCGTGTCCGAAAGCAACGTCGGCTTCCTCCTCCACACCGCCATCAAAACCCTCGGCGTCCATATGAAACACCTGCAAGGAGCCCTGTCATGAAACCTTTTCTTCCCGATGATCCCCGCTGGACCGCCTATGTCCTCAACGAACTCCAGGGCGACGAACTCCGCGAAGCCGAACGCCTGCTTGCCGCCGATCCGGACCTGAAAGCACGGGTCGAATCGATCCACGCCACCTCGCAACTGCTGAGTGAGGCGTTTGCCAGCGAACCCGCCGCCGCGCTGGCCCCCGAACAGCGCAACGAAATCTTCGCCTGCGCCGAACGCCCGCAACGCCGCCCGCGACACCCCGCCATCCCCGTGTGGTTTGGATCGATCGCCGCCGCCGCCACCGTGTGGATTCTGGCCTTCAGCTCGTACCAGTACATTCTGCGCCTCGGTGAAAGCCCCGTGCCCGCCCTGCGCATTCGGGATCTGGGACACCTCGAGGAATATCCGGAGCTGGAGGCCGTGGAAGCACCCGAGTCCACTCCAGCCGAGAAAGTATCCGATCACAGCTTGTCGGAACTGCTGTCCGATATTTCCACGCCCGTGCAATTGGAGCCGCTACATGCCAGCATGAGTCAGCCGCGGGTCACCACAATTAATGGCGTTGTGGTGATGACACATAATAGCGTTGTTGTGATGACACAACCCCCGGTCATCAGCCCCAGTCTCGACGACTTCGAGGTGCTGCCGCGCAGTGGTTTCCAGCGCGTGGGCGATCATCCGCTGTCCACCTTCTCGATCGATGTGGATACGGCGGCGTATGCGGTGGTCCGCAAGATGCTCAACGAGGGCCGTCTGCCGCCGCCGGATGCGGTTCGCGTGGAGGAAATGATCAACTATTTCCCCTACGACTACGCCGCGCCCGTCGATGGACGCCCCTTTGCCGCGCATCTGGAAATGGCCGCCTGTCCCTGGCAGCCCCGACACCAGTTGCTGCGCGTCGCCCTCAAGGGCCGCGACATCCCCGCCGCCGAACGCCCCGGCATGAACCTGGTGTTCCTCATCGATGTCTCCGGCTCCATGGAGGG
>CAZCFM010000055.1:0-13112 GCA_964497855.1 uncultured Verrucomicrobiota bacterium
AAGGTCCGCTCGTTCCTCGCTCCCCTTGCGCAGTCCAGGGACGCTTCGCGTCAAAATGTATACATTTATTCTTGCGTTGATCTATAACATCACATTTTATTGGGATATGAAAGAAACCGATTGGCATCACGCTCCTTTGCACCGTTTTGTACCGGGTGCGATCCACATGGTCACGGGTTCCACTTTGGACAAAGTCCATGTCTTCAAGGACCCGCTGCGTTTGGATCTATTTCAGGAAGTCCTGTTGAATCAACTGTATGGGAAGGGGTGGATTCCCCATGCATGGGCCTGTTTGTCCAATCACTATCATTTTTTGGCAAAAGCGCCTGAGGAAGGGGATTTCACTCATTTGATACAGGGCTTGCACAGTGAACTGGGCATTCAAATGAATGCGATGGATACAACACCGGGTCGCAGAGTGATGTTTCAATTTTGGGATCGGGCCATCACCCACGACACGAGTTATTATGCCCGGTTGAAGTATGTGATGACCAATCCCGAGAAACATGGTGTTGTTGATGATGCGCGCACCTACCGATGGTGTTCGGCCAAATGGTTTCATGACACACATGACTCCGCCTTCCGACGCCGCGTGTTGTCGTATGGGATTGATCGGGTGAACGAGCGGGATGATTTTTGATGCGGCGAAGCCGCCATGGAGTGCTGAAGCGTCGGGAGGAACGACCAGAGCTTCAGCCTTTCGAGCCTCGGGGCAGTGGACCCGAAAGGCGCAAGGTCCGCTCGTTCCTCGCTACCCTTGCGCAGTCCAGGGAGACTTCGCGTCTCAGCCCTGAATGCGGGCGGCGTCGAGTTCGCGGCTGCGGATGCGGCGGAGGATGTCGGCCTCAAAGGCCTCGAAGGGCATGGAGACCTGTTCCTCGCGGCCGTAGCGTTTGAGGGTGACGGTTCCTTCGGCGGCTTCTTTTTCGCCGATGATGAGGACGTTGGGGATTTTCGCCTTGGCGGCGTTGCGGATTTTCTTGCCGAGGGTGTCGTGCGCGGGATCGACTTCGGCGCGGACGAGGTTGTCGCGCAGTTTGGCCACGAGCTGGTTGGCGTAGGGGCGGTGGTCGTCGCTGACGGTGAGGGCGCGGACCTGCACGGGGGCGAGCCAGGTGGGGAAAGCGCCGGCGAAGTGTTCGATGAGGAAGGCGATAAAACGTTCGTGGGTGCCGGCGGGGGCGCGGTGGATGCAGTAGGGCGTTTTTTCGCTGTTGTCGCTGTCGGTGTACACGAGGCTCATGCGTCCGGGGACGGCGAAGTCGAGCTGGTTGGTGGAGGCGGTCTCCTCGCGGCCGGTGACGGTGCGGAACTGGAAGTCGATTTTGGGTCCGTAGAAGGCGGCCTCGCCCTTGATTTCGGTATAGGGCAGCCCGGAGCGCTCCATGGCGCGGCGGACGATGGTCTGGGTGCGTTCCCAGGCCTCGGGGTTGTCGACGTATTTCTGTTTGCCCTTGGGATCTTCGGGATCCCAGGTGGAGAGGCGCATGAAGTAGTTGGTGATGCCGAGTTTCGCGTAGAGCACCTTGTGCATTTCCATGACGGCGAGGAATTCCTCTTCGATCTGCTCCTCGGTGCAGTAGATGTGGGCGTCGTTCATGCACATGCCGCGGACGCGTAGCAATCCGGAGAGGGAGCCGGAATCCTCGTAGCGGTGGCACATGCCGTACTCGGCGAGGCGGATGGGCAGGTCGCGGTAGCTGCGTTTTTCGGAGGCGAAAATGAGGTGGTGGTGCGGGCAGTTCATCGGCTTGATGACGTACTCTTCGATCACCTCTCCGCCTTCGCGGGTGGTTTCGCGCATTTCCATGAAGGGGAACATGCCGTGTTTGTAGTAGGGCAGGTGTCCGGTCGTGTGGTAGAGGCTGGTTTTGGCGATGAGCGGGGTGGAGACGCGCTGGTAGCCGGCCTTGAATTCCAGTTCCTCCATGTAGCGTTCGAGCTGGTTGCGGATGACGGTGCCGTTGGGGAGCCAGAGGGGAAGGCCTTTGCCGACCTGCTCTTCGATGCGGAAGATGCCGAGTTCCTTGCCGAGTTTCTTGTGGTCGCGCTGGAGGGCTTCTTCGTGGGCCTGGATGGCGGCGCGCAGTTCGTCTTTGGAGCGGTAGGCCCAGGCGTAGATGCGGGTCATCATCACGTTGCGGGAGTCGCCGCGCCAGTAGGCCCCGGCGATGGAGCGCAGCTTGAAGGCGTCGGCGGGAATGGCCTTGGTGGAGGGCACGTGGGGGCCTTCGCACATGTCGAGGAAGGGGCCGTTGCGGTAGAAGCGGAGGCTGTCGATGCCCTTCTTGTCGAAGAGTTCCTGGGCGTATTCCTTCTTGTAGGGCTCGCCCATGGCGTCGAGGCGGGCCATGGCGTCATCGTAGGCCAGGTTTTCCTCACTGAAAGGTTGGTCCTGATTGATGATTTTGCGCATGCGCTTTTCGAGATCGGCGAAATCCTCCTCGGCGAAGGGGGCGGAGAGGATGAAGTCGTAGTAGAACCCGTTGTCGATGGGCGGACCGAAGCCGAGTTTGCTGCCGGGGCGCATGTCGAGGAGGGCCTGGGCCATGACGTGGGCGAGGCTGTGGCGAATCCGGTAGAGATCGTCTTTTTCAACGGGATGGTCGTGCATGGGGGTCAGCTTTTCTTTTTGCCGGGTCCGACCAGCATGCTCAGGTTTTTGCCTGCGAGTTTGGGGGCTTGTTCGGCGTTGGCGACTTCCTTCAGGTCGTCCAGGATGCGCTGGAAGAGCTGGAAACCGATGTCCGTGTGCGAGTTTTCACGTCCGCGGAACCACAGGGTGCATTTCACGCGGTTGCCCTCTTCGAGAAACTCGCGCATGTGGCGCATCTTGGTGTCGTAGTCGTGGTTTTCGACGTTGGCGTGGAATTTGACTTCCTTGACCTTGACGGCGGTCTGTTTTTTCTTGGCGTCTTTCTTCCGCTTGTCGATTTCGAACTTGTGTTTGCCGTAGTCCATGATGCGGCAGACGGGCGGAGTGGCATTGGGGGAAATTTCCACCAGGTCCAATCCGAAGTCCTTCGCTTTTTGCATGGCGTCCCGGGTGTCGAGGACGCCCAGATTGCCCCCATCGGGACCGATCAGACGGACTTCACGTGCGCGGACAAAGCGGTTGTAGCGGATTTCAGGTTCGCGTTCTCGATTAAAACGAGGGCTGCGGTTGTTGGGTGAGCTGGGAATAACGACTCCTGCGTCAGGGTTGGGATACAAAAACACCCGCAGAAAGGCCTGCCGGAAGGCGGGTGTCGCGGGTGGGTGCGGAAAATGGGGAGGGGGCGCGGATCATGCGGGGATTACAGAATAGGCATGCGTGACGCGGTTCGCCCGCGCCCAGTCGTGGCTCAGAAACTCGTTCAGCAGGATCATGTTTATTTTCGCGCCGGGCCGCAAGCGGCCCTTGTAAAAATGGTGGGCGATACAGGATTCGAACCTGTGACCTCATGCATGTCAAGCATGCGCTCTAACCAACTGAGCTAATCGCCCGCAAGGCGGACACTCTTAGCGGCTTGTGCGGGCTTGGCAAGCGAAAATTCCCAGCGAAATTGCGGCGGGATTCGCCCGTTCTCGTCCGGCTCCACGCCTTCCTCCCGCAGCAGGCGGCGTTTGCGCTCCTGTTCGGGGCCGTTGCGGTGGCCATTAAATCCGCCCAGGCTGCCGTCGGACGCCACCACCCGGTGGCAGGGAACCTCCGGCGCAAAAGGGTTGCGGCGCAGGGCCTGGCCCACGGCACGGGGCGAGGGAACGCCCAACGCCCTGGCCAGTTCGCCGTAGGTCGCCACCCGTCCGCGCGGAATGCGGCGGCAGAGGGCGTAGACCCGGGACTGGAAGGGCGTGGGAGCGGCGTCCGGCATAAACGTCAGGCGCCTTTGGTTTTTTTAGCCAGTTTCTGTTGTTTCTTCTCTTTGGGGGAGAGCAGCGGTTTTTTGCGGTCTTCTTTGCCGCCTTTGTCTTTTTTGCCTTTTTCGCCCATGGGGGGTCCTTTGGTTGGGGGTGAGGGGGAGGGGAGGGGAGGGGAGGGGAGAGGGAAGTGACGAATGTCGAGTGACGAATGACGAGTTGGGGAGGAAGAAGTGCGGAGTGCGGAGTGGGAAGAGGGGAGCCTGTTATCGCGTCCGGGGAGGCAATTCCAGTTTGAGGTCTTTGAGCAGACTCTGCAAGTCCAACCAGATGGCTTTTTTTCCGGGCGGGTTGTCGTGCAGGTACGAGGGTGGATGACTGGCGATCATGCGGCCCCAGGGAGTTTGTTGCCACATGCCGCGGACGATGCCGAGGTCCATGCCGTGGGGGTCGAGGGCGAGCAGCGCGGGGTTGCCGAGACAGAGAATCCGCACGCCACGGCCCGCGAGTTCCGAGGGCTGCGCGAGGGGCTTTGCTTCGCCGTCCATCTGGTAGCCGATGGCCTTGAGCATGTCCAGCAGCAGGACCCGGTTGCGCTCCATCATTTCATCGTGATCGCAGAGCACGAGAATCGCCGTGGCATCGCTCGGCACCTTGTCTCCACATTCCGACAGTCGGATACAGCGCAGCGCGAGGATTCGACGCACGGGACGCGGGGGCGGCGGTGGGGGCGCGACGGGTTGCGGACGCGGAGGCGCTGGAGGCGCGGGCGCGGGTGGGCGTTCCGCTGCGCGGGTGGGCGTGGGAGCCGTCGTTGCCCGGAACGGAATCGTCACGGGAATCTGCCGCTGGCCGGCTTCGTCCAAAGCGTCGAGGCAGGAGCGGAGGGTTTGAAGAATGGAGCGGATCGGGGTCATGGGGCGGGACGGCGGAGGGCGAGCAGGTAGTCGTTGAAGTCGGCGGGAGGGGCCGCCTCGAAGGCGAGGGGCATTTTGCCCAAGGGATGGGTCAGGTGCAAGCGAAAGGCGTGGAGCATTTGACGCCCGGCGAGGGGCCAGCCGCCGGAAAGTTGCTGGCGGCGGTTGGCGTAGAGGTGGTCGCCAAGAATGGGGTGTCCGATGTGGGCGAGGTGGACGCGGATCTGGTGGGTGCGTCCGGTTTCAATGCGGACGGTCAGACGGGCGGCCTGTCCGCGGGCAAGACCTTCTTCAATGCGGAAATGGCTGAGGGCGTCGCGGGCGCCTTCGCCATTCACGGCGCGGCGTTTGCGGTCCACCGGGTGGCGTCCGATGGGCAGATCAATACGTCCCTCGTTGGTCGACGGAATGCCCCAGACCAGACACTGGTATTCTTTGCGGGTTTCGCGCTCGCGGAATTGGCGCTGGAGTTCGCTGTAAGCCGCCTCGCCGCGGGCGAAGACGAGCAGGCCGCTGGTGTCGGCGTCGAGACGGTGCACGAGGCCCGGGCGCTCGGGGTCGCCGACGCCGGCGAGGTCGGGGTACAGGTGCAGCAGGGCATTGACGAGGGTGCCGCCATCGTGGCCGGGCGCGGGGTGCACGACGAGTCCGGGGGGTTTGTTGACCACGACGAGCGCCTCGTCGGAGAAGACAATATTCAGCGGAATATCTTCGGCCTGCGGGGGACCAGGGAGGGGGGCGCTGTGGGGATGGACCTGAATGTCGTGGTCGGGAACGAGGGGATGATTGGGGGTGACCGCCTCTCCATTGTCGAGGATACGGCCCTCGCGCATCCACTGCTGGATGCGGGTGCGGGAGTGGTCCGGCAACTGGCGCGCAAGCCATTTGTCGAGACGTTCTGGGCGGATTTCGGAGGGTGTTCGCAGCATCAACGGCAAAGAAGTAGGGTCGGACATGAAATTTTTAACTTTTAAAGAGGGTCAGGGATTGTATGCAGGGGGTAGTTTGAAGTACAACAGGGAATGTAACATCCTAACACACCATAGCAAACATGAACCAGAACGCAAACACCTTGGGTATTTTCACGGAGCACGTGCCGCGCATGGGCTGTCCCCATTGCGGCGCCGAGCTGGATGTTTCGGAGTTTGGTGTCTTTGAGGACATCACCTGCCCCTCCTGCCAAAAAACCATCAAAGTCCCCGGATTGTTGGGGAATTTTGTGCTGCTGGAAGAGCTGGGCCGCGGCGCGATGGGCTGCGTGTATCTGGCCCAGGACGAGTCGCTGGGACGGCTGGTGGCGCTGAAGGTGATGCGCCGCGAATACGGCGATGACCCCAAAATGCTGGAGACGCTGCAGCGCGAGGCGCAGGCGATGGCCACGCTCAACCATCCGAACGTGGTGCAGGTATATTCCTTCGGCCGCGAGGCGGGCCAGCCCTATTTTGTCATGGAACTCCTCCAGGGCGAGCGCTTGGACGCGATGATGGCCGACGGAGGCATCGTCAACGAACTGCGCTTGCTGGAAATATCCATCGACGTGGCCAAGGGCCTGGAGGCCGCCGGAAACGCGGGCATGACCCACGGGGACATCAAGCCCGCCAACATTCTGATGAACGACGCCGGCATCGCCAAGGTGGTGGATTTCGGCCTGGCGCGCTTCATGGACCCCGACGCCGAGGTCGAAGTCTGGGGGACTCCCTATTATATCGCCCCCGAGAAAGCCCGGAAAAAAGGCGAAGACAGCCGCAGCGACCAGTATAGTTTGGGTGCCACCCTCTTTCATGCCCTGGCGGGGCGCCCGCCCTTCGACGGCGAAAACCCGACCAAAGTCGTCATCGCCGCGCTGAAAGAAGAGACCCCCGACATTCGGGCGCAGAATGCCACGGTGACCCCGGAAACGGCGGCGGTGATTCGCCGGATGATGGACAAAACCCCCGCACGGCGTTACCCGACCTATGCGTCGCTGCTCGCAGACCTCCAGGTGGCCCTCGACGCCGCCCGCAAAGTGGCCGAGGAAAAACGCCTCGCCGAGTTGATGGAAGAGCAAAAGAAAAAAGCCAAACGCAATCCCCTGCCGATGATCATGGGGGCTGTGGTCCTCATGCTGCTCCTGGTGGCCGGCGTCATGTGGTTCCTCAAACAGAAAAAGCAGGAAGTCATCCAGATCGACAAGTGGCCCATGCGCAAGCTGGAGGCCCCTTTTGAGAGGGCCGAAGAGCGCAACATGGAAGAAGGTATGCGCGCCCTGGCCAAAGGAGATTTCGGCGTCGCGGAGGAAAAATTGGCCACCGCCGCCCGTCTGATTCCGGACGAACATGCCGCCAAGGCCTGGTATCGTTTCCTGGCGGCCGGTGCCATGATCTACGCCCAGTATCCCGAACGGGCCCGATCCCTACTGCAGGAAGCCATTGATCAGGACCCCATCATCTTCAGCGGAGGCCGCGTCCCCGCAGAAGACCCACGCATTCTCGCGCGTCACGCGCTGGATCAGCTTTCGGAAAAAGATCTGGAACGCGCCCTTGCCCGGACCCCCGCCTATTATGTTCACCTCGCCGAACTGGCGCGCGGGTACCGCCACCAGTTGGCCGGACGCAACAACGATGCCGCCCGACACTTCCGTGCCTACGGCGAAATTCCGGGCCAGGGCTGGCCCTATGTGCTGAAACCCCTTGCCTCTTCCATGCACCTCTCCCGCGAACAAATGGTCGTCAAACCCACGCCCAATCCCATCGCCCCGGTGGCCAAACCCACGCCCACGCCCAAGGGCCCGGACCTCAAACCGACGGCCACGCCGCGACCCGCCGCCACCCCGACCGCGCAAAATCCATCAAGCATCAGCTCATTTAAAATCTCCGATCTCGATAAAAACAATGCTCCGACCGAGGCCTCCTGGGCCCGCGACCCCGGATGGTCCAAAATCGAGACCGGAAACGTGGCTTGGATTAATTCCAATCAGGTCGTTTCCCAGGCCGGCGGTCTGCAAATCCTTCCCGGTCGCCGCTTCCAGATTTCCGGAATCCTGCGCAGCCCCTCCGATGCAAACCGCCCCGCCGATCAGCCCGTGGTCCTCTTCCATCTCGGGGGGCGCCACGGGGGGGGAGCCGCCGCCATTCCCCATGGCATGACGCTGGAAATGCCCCCGCCCGGCGATGCAACGCCCCCCCTGCGTCTGCGCATTGGCGACGGCAACACCGTGACGTTTGAACCCACCCTCCCTGCTGGAATTTTCAAACCCGGCACGGTTCAGCTTTTCAGCCTCTCCTGGGACGCCACCCCCCAGGCGTCGAACCCCAATCGCCTCGTCCTGTGTATCGATGGAAAAACCGTCGGCGACTGGAGTCTCCGCCCCGAACAACTCCCCTCCGATCAGGGTCTCGAATTCGGATCCTGGGGCAGAGGCCTCAACGACAACGGACGTTTTGAGCACGGCGCAGTCGGTGTGGAAGTCATCCGCGCCATGGTTCTTGACCACATTCCCGATCCCACCGCCTTTAACAACATCTACGCTGAGCGTATTGCCGCATGGAACAACTGAACGAGGAATGAGCGCCGAAACCACCGACCCCCTGATCCGCACCGAAAAACTCGGGCGCGCCCCCTGCGAACACTGCGGGGAGCTGCTCGATGTATCCGACTTCCACGTCTTCGAAAGTATCGAATGCCCCGCCTGCGGGAAAACCACAACCGTCCCGGGCAAACTTGGAAATTTTGATCTTCTCCGCGAACTCGGGCGCGGCGGCATGGGGGCCGTGTTTCTCGCCCGCGACGCCCATCTGCGCCGCAAGGTCGCCCTCAAAGTCCTCAACGCCAAGTTCGGACGCGATCCGGTTTTCGTCGACAGCCTCCTGCGCGAGGCCAAAGCCGCCGCCGCCCTCAACCACCGCAATATCGTCCACATCTTCAGCTACGGCCAGGTCAACCACCAGCCCTACATCGTCATGGAACTGGTGGACGGCATCCGCCTCGACCAGTGCATCAATCCCGGACAGGATCAGGAAGAAGAGGGCTGGCTCGGCATCCTCGAACAGGTCGCCCGCGGCCTCGCCGCCGCCGAAGCCGCCCGCGTGATCCACGGCGACATCAAACCGGCCAACATTCTTCTCGACGAACGCGGGCTGGCCAAGGTCTCCGACTTCGGCATCGCCCGTTTTCAAGGCGGCGATTCCGACCGCATCCTCGGCACGCCTCTCTACATCGCCCCGGAAAAAGTGCGAGGACTCCCCGTCGACGCACGCGCCGACCAATACAGCCTCGGCGCCACCTTCTGGCACATCCTCTCCGGCCGCCCCCCCTTCACCGGCAACACCCCCCGCGAAGTCATCGTCCAGCGCTTCGAAATCCCGCCCCCCGATCTGCGCGCCCATGCCCCGCACATCAGCCCGGAAACCAACGCCCTGCTCCAGCGCATGATGGCCGTCGACCCCCAGGAGCGTTTCCCCGACTTCAACAGCGTCGCCGCCGCCGCCGCGCGCATTCCAGCCCTCCTCGCCGAACGCCGCAAAGAAGAGGAGGACCGCCTGCGGGACATGGAACAGGAGGCCGCCCGCCAAGTCCGCAAACGAATGCACCTGCGCTGGCTGGTTACCGCCGGCTGCATCGCCCTGGCCGTCGCCGCCCTGCTCATCTACCGCGAAATGCGCTGACCTTTTTCCCTTCCTCTCCACCCCGGTATCCCCGCATGACCCTCACCCTGCACAGCCCCCTCGACATGCATGTCCACCTCCGCCAGGACGACATGCTCCGCTTCGTCGCCCCCTTCACCGCCTCCCAGTTCGTCGGCGCCGTCTGCATGCCCAACACTCTCCCGCCCGTGGACAACGGCGTGCGCCTCGACGCCTACGTGGCCTCCATCCGCGCCGCAACCGCCCCCCTGGACTTCTCCCCCTACGTCCCGTTGTTCTTCCGTTCCGATTTCACCCGCGAACAGCTCGCCCCCCTCCGCGACCGCCTCTTCGGCCTGAAACTGTATCCCGCCGGCGTCACCACCAACAGCCAGGACGGCGTCGCCGAACTCGCCAAAATCGAACCCGTGCTCGACATTCTCCAGGACTTCGATCTCCCCCTCCTCGTCCACGGCGAAACCAACGGCTACTCCCATGACCGCGAACGCGAATTCGTCGCCGTCTACGACCACATCGCCACAACCTTCCCCAAGCTCCGCCTCGTCATGGAGCACATCACCACTGTCGAAGCCGCCGCCTTCCTCGACAAACACCCCAACGTTTTCGCCACCATCACCCTGCACCACCTGCTGCACACGATGGACGATATGCTGGGCGGGCACTTCAATCCCTTTTTCTTTTGCAAACCGATCCTGAAAAGCCCGCGCGACCGCGCCGCCCTTCAGGAACTCGTTCTCCACGGACACCCCAAGGTCATGTTCGGCAGCGACAGCGCCCCGCACAAAGAGGTCGCCAAACGCACCGAAGGCGCCGCCGGCTGTTTCAGCGCCCCGGTCCTCCTGCCAAAACTGGCCCAGTTCTTCGAAGACCACGGCATTCTCGACAAGCTCCAGGCCTTCGTCAGCGACCACGCCCGCCGCATCTACCGCCTCACACCGCCCGCCCGCGATGTCCGGCTCGAAGCCCGAAATTGGACTGTCCCCCCGCGCTACGGCAGCATCGTTCCCTTCAACGCCGGCGAAAAACTGCGCTGGAGCGTCGCCGGCAGCGAACATCTACATGCGGATTGACGGCAGGCCGTCAGCGTTCGCTGAAAAATTCGATCAGCTCCCCCGAGGGCGATCGCACGAAGGAAATGCGCACGGCGTAGGGCGCGGGACGGCTGGGGATGTCGACATTTTTGGGGGCCATGGTTTCGACCGCGCCGCCGGCAATCGCCAGCGCGTGGGCCGCGTCGCAATCCGGCGCCCGCAGCGCGAAGTGGATGATGCGTCCCTCGGAAGGCGTTTCGGCGAGGCCGCCCTCGAAGATTTCGATCACCGTGCCGTCGCCGCCATCGAGCATCGCCGCCCGCTTGGGGGCCTGGCCCCATTCGCGCACGGGCACAAACCCGAGGTGCTGATAAAACGCGACGGAGCGGTCCCAGTCCACCACCTTGATGGCGATGTGGTGGAAGCCGCGTTGCAAAGGAGACGATAATGCTGACATAAAAACCTTTTGGTTCAGGGTTCTGGGGAAGAAGTGGGTCCGTGCCCGGCGCGGTGGCGCTTGCCTCCGGGTCCGCCGGGTCCGGAAGAGGATCGCTGGAGACGTTGTTCGATGTCGGGGCCACTGTTTCCGGCACTGGCGAGCTGTCGGGCGGTGCGGGCGGCGCGCAGGATTTCCGGACGGCTCCATTCCTTCTCGATGAAGCCGCGCATGATGCGGGAGGACGTTTCGGCGTCCACTCCGCCCAGACGCATGGATTCCCCGGCTTCGAGGGCTGTGGACACGCGTCCGGCAAAGGACCCGGCAGCGGCGTCAAGAACCGCCACGGCGTGTTCCTCGGACATTCCGCCTTCGAGGACTCGGGCCAGCGTGACCCAGAGTTCCTGCACCGGTGGCGCGTCCAGGGGATAGTTTTGGTTCCGAAGAAGCTCCCGCGACTGGATCAACAAAGCCGAGCGTCGCTCCAGAGCCGCGACGAGAATCGGGTCGTCGACCCCTTTGGCGCGGCCTTCCCGCAGGCGGTCTTCGAGGGACAAAACGGGCAGTCCCTCGGCCCGCGCGGCGGCCAAGACCTCCTCCGGGCTGCGCGCAAAGAGCGGAAGACTGAACAGCAGCAGGCAAACGAGGCGTTTCATGGGATCAGATCTCCAGCACGGCGTTCAGGCGACCAAAACCGTCGTCGCGCCGCACTTCGGCGTTGGGGTCGGGCAGCCACTGGCCACCGTCCACGAGAAAACCGTACTCGTAGCGGCCTTCGGGCAGTTCGAGTTCGACGCTCCAGTGTCCGCTGGCGTCGGGACCGCGAAGCTGAATGCGTCCGGTTTCCCACTGGGTGAAGGAGCCGACCAGCTGGACCTCGGTGGCGTCGGCGGCGTGTACCTCGAAACGCACGAGGCTGCGCCGGGGGACGTTGGGGCGGGGAAAGGCGAGAAACAGCAGAAGCATGGCGGCGGCACCGACGAGGGCGGGAGCCAGCCAGGCGGAACCTTCGGGCCACCAGCGCCGCGCGCGGCGGGGCGGCGGCAGCGCCTGCAGGACGCGCTCGCTGAAATCGGGCGGGGCCGAGGTTTTGAGCTGAGGAAGCCAGTGTTCGAGGGGATCGGGGGGAGTTTTCATGGGGTGTCCAGAGAGAGGGAGCTGCAACGGTTCAGGAGTGCTTCCCGTGCGCGGGCGAGGCGCATTTTGACGGCACTGTTGCGAATGCCGAGACTTCGGGAGATGTCTTCGAGGGAAAAACCCTCCATGTATTTGAGGGTGAGAATGGCGCGGGCGGAGGGGTCGAGGGCGGCGAGGGCTTCGTCGAGCGCGGCGAGACGCGGGTCCTGCGGAACATTGTCCTCGGGAGCGGGAAGGGCCTCCTCCCGGATTTTCCGGCGCCAGCGACCGCGAATGTGGTTGCGGGCGAGGTTCGCGGTGATGCCCAGCAGCCAGGGACGGAAGCCGCGGGCGGGATCGAAGCGCTGCAAGTGACGAAACGCGCGCAGAAAAGACTCCTGGGCCACGTCTTCGCCGTCGCTGCGGTTGCCCACCATGCGGCGGGCCAGGTTGACGGCGGAGTCCTGGTGACGGCACAACAGCTCCGCGAAGGCCCGGTGGTCTCCGGCCAGCGTGCGTTGTACCAGTTGTGCGTCGTCGGGTTCATGCATGTGTCCTGGAAGAGATACACCGCCGGGCAGGGAAAAGTCACTTCAAAACGAAAATGTGACTTTTGTGCGGGCGGCGGTGTATCCCCTTAGAACGAGCGCTGTGAGTTTCGGGAAAACCCCGGACGGTGCCCGCAAAACAATCCAACTGTGGAGAATAGAATGAATACGTTTCAGAAATACATGATGGTGGCGCTGCTCGCCGGTGGAATGGTCGCCCCCGCTTTTGCGGGCAAAGGTCAGGGATCCGGTGAAGGCAAAGGCACGCAAGAACAGGTTCAGCAGCGTCTGCGCGATGGCAGCGGCGCGGGTCAGGGACAGGGTGCCGGCAAACAGCAGCGCCTGCGCGACGGCTCCTGCGGCCAGGGCGAAGGCTCCGACTGCGATGGCACCGGGCCCGCCGATGGTGCCCAGGGCAAAGGTGCCGGAAAAGGCCAGGGTCAAGGCAAAGGTGCAGGTCCCCGCGACGGCTCCTGCCAGAAGACTCCCTAACGGAAAATCACAGAATCCCCCCGCTTCCGTTTTGGAGGCGGGGGTTGTAAATTGTATATTGCAGCTGTTGCAATAGTGATTCGTCCCTGGGGTGTCTTTGGGTTTGCGTC
>CAZCFM010000055.1:13212-22362 GCA_964497855.1 uncultured Verrucomicrobiota bacterium
TCCAGGCCTCCGATATTTTCGTGTTCCCCTCCGAAGCCGAATCCTTTGGCCTCGCTCCCCTCGAAGCCAACGCCTGCGGCCTCCCCGTCCTCTGTACTCCCGCCGGTGCCCTCGCCGAAACCGCCCCCGACGGCGAAGCGGGCCTCGCTTTTCCCGTCGGCGACGCCGCCGCCCTCCGCCGCGCCATGGACCGCCTCGTCGATGACCCCTCCCTCCGCCGCGACCTCGGCCAGCGCGCCCTGGAACGCGTGCGCAGGCTCTACTCCTTTCCCTCCGTCGCGGCCCTGCACCTTCGCCTCTTCCAGGATCTGACCCCGTGAGTGAAGCCACCAAAGACCCCGGCGATTTGCACACCGTCGCCGGTCAAACCCTCTGGAATCTCGCCGGCATGATTCTGCCCATGGCCGTCGCCGTCGTCGCGATTCCGATGCTCATCGAACACCTCGGTAAAGAACGTTTCGGCGCCCTCGGCATCATCGGCCTGCTCATCGGCTACCTCAGCGTCTTCGACATGGGCATCGGCCAAGCCCTCGCCTATCTCGTGGCCGACTGCCGCGGACGCGGTCAGCAGGACCACATCCCCTCCCTCTTTCAAACCGCCATCCTTCTCGTCATCGGCATCGGTTTTCTCCTCGCCACCGGCTTTTTCTTTGCCGCCGGACCGCTCGTGTCCGAATTCCTGAAGGTGCCCCCCGAGCTGCAAGCCGAAATCCGCCTCGCCCTCCGCTGCGCCGCCTTCGCCATCCCCCTCGCCATCCTCGCCCCCTGCCTCGTCTCCACCCTCGAAGCCTTCCAGGACTTCCGCCGCATCAACCTCATCCGCATCCCCACCAGCGCCTCCTATTTCCTCGCCCCTCTGGCGGTCATCCCCTTCACCGACACCCTCCCGCCCGTGATTCTCGCCATCGCCGTCGGGCGCATCTTCGAAACCAGCGCCTTTTTCCTCTGCTGCCTCCGCCACATTCCCCACCCTTTCCGACACCTGCATTTCAGCGCCGCCCTCTGTCTCCGCCTGCTCCGTTTCGGCGGATGGATGACCCTCTCCAACATCCTCCTTCCTCTAATGATCCACGGCGACCGCTTCATCCTCGGCGCGATGGGCACCCTCGTGCTCGTGACCTACTACATCACCCCTGCGGAAGTCATCGTCCGACTGCTCGTGCTCCCGCGCGCTCTCGTCACCGTCCTCTTTCCGAATCTGACCATCCGCTTTGCCTCCCGGCAGGAAGGCGCCGAAGCCCTGCTCGCCCAATGCCTGCGGCTCCTGCTCGGCGCTCTCACCTTCGGCGTCGCCCTGCTCGTGTGTTTCGGTCCCTGGGCCCTCGGCCTCTGGCTCGGCCCCGAATACCGCGGCACCAGCGGCACCATTCTCCGCTGGCTCTCCCTCGGCGTGCTCTTCCTCAGCCTCGCCTACGTCCCCCTCTACATGATCCAGGCCTCCGGACGCCCCCGACTGCCCGCCCTGCTCCATCTCATGGAACTCCCCCTCTACATTGGACTCGCCATCTTCGGCGTCACTCACGGCGGCGCCATCGGCATCGCCATGGCCTGGGCCCTGCGTGCCGCCATCGACCTCGTCCTCATGCTCCGCCTCGCCACCCTCCGCCTGCCCGCCCTCCGCCACGAACTCGGCCCCCTCCTCGGACGCATCGCCCTCGCCAGCGCCTTCCTGCTCGCCCTCGTTCTCCTGCCCGACCCCGACACCTTCCCCGTCGCCGGCATTCCCCTTTGCCTCGCCGCCGCCGCCCTCGTCTGGTTCGTTCTCCTCGGTTCCGGCGAACGCCGCCTCATCCTCTCCCCGTTCTCCAAAGGTCTCCGCCCATGATCCGCGTACTGCACGTCATCGACAAAATGAGCGTCCAGGGCTCCGGCCTCCACGGCATCGCCCGCGCCCTCGCCTGGTGGTGCGCCCGCCTGCCCGCCGACGAATTCTCCTGCCGCGTCCTCAGCCTCCGCGGCCACGAAGCCGAAGCCGCCGACCTCTTCGCCCGGGAAAACGTCGACCTCCGCTTCGTCGACCTCGGCAAATTCTCCCCCCGAACCCTCGGCGTCCTCCGCCGCGAAATCCGCGACTTCCGCGCCGACATCCTCCACCTGCACGGCTACGCCGCCGCCGACTTCGGACGCATCGCCGCCCGCCTCGCCCGCATCCCCAGCATCGTCCACGAACACGTCGTTTTTCCCAAACAGCCGCTCTATCAGGACATCGCCGACCGCCTGCTCGCGCCCCTCACCACCCGCGCCCTCGCCATTTCCGAACCCGTCGCCCAGTTCATGCGCGACAAGCGCCACATCCCCGCGAACATTCTCGACACCTTTTTCTACGGCATCCCCTTCGACACCTTCGTCGAACCCTCCGCCACCGAGCTGGACGCCGCCCGCGCCGAAGCGAAGATCCCCCCGGGCGTCCCCGTGCTCGTCACCGCCGGACGCCTCGCCCAGCAAAAAGACCTGCCCAGCCTCCTTCAGGCCTTTTCAAAGCTGCGCCCCGACACCTGCCGACTGCTCATCATCGGCGAAGGCCCCGAACGCGCCACGGTCGAGCGCCTCGCCAACGACCTCGGCCTGCGCGAACGCGTGTTCCTCGCCGGTTTCCGCAAAGACGTCCGCCCCTGGATGGCCCTCGGCGACATCTTCGTCATCCCCTCCCTCTACGAAGGCGGACCCCTCACCCTCTTCGAAGCGATGCGCCTGAGCAAACCCGTCGTCTCCACGCCCGTCGGCCTCGTCCCCGAAGCCCTCCGCGACGGCGAAACCGGCTACCTGACGCCCCTCTCCGATCCCATCGCCCTCGCCGAGCGCCTCCAGCGCCTCCTCGACAACCCCGCCCTCCGCCGGCACATGGGCCAAGCCGCCTACCGCGAATCCGAAAAATGGGACGTCACCCACGCCGTCGCCAAACTCGCCGCCATCTACCGCACTCTCAAAACCTAATCGAGGAAGACCCTTCATCCCACAGATGAACTGTGGGGGCTCTCGAATAGATGTGAGATGCGTCTTGTCAGGGTAATATTGTACCTGTTCCCTCCATCGCCACCACCGTGTCATACAGCCCGATCTGTCTCAGGTTCGGATGGCTTTCTATGCCCGTGTAGCGCAGGGAGGCATCTTCGTAGCGCCGGAATGCGAACACCGCCTGGTTCATCTGCTCGGTGTTGAAGACCCTGAGCCGCACGAGCAA
The DNA here is from genome assembly GCA_964497855.1 of uncultured Verrucomicrobiota bacterium. Lineage (GTDB taxonomy): Bacteria > Verrucomicrobiota > Kiritimatiellia > SS1-B-03-39 > UBA6053 > CAYLNG01. The sequence continues at coordinate 16,394 of CAZCFM010000055.1, forward strand.
ATGAAAATCCTGCACCGTCAGACCGGTGACGGTGAGGAACAGATCCGGTTCAAGTTTCGTGATCACATCCTGCAGGGTGTTTTCCCGGAAATCGGTCAAATACATAAACGCCGGGATGCGCGTGGCGAACTTGATCAGTTTCTCCTGCACCAGCTTCCGCTTGGATTTGTATTCCCGCTCTTCCTCGCTGAGCTGCTTCTTCTCCTTTGCGCTGAGGCCGTCTTCCCTGGCCTTGTTCCTCAGCGCCTTCACCTTTTCGCTCTTGTTGATAATGGTCTCGATGATCTTGTCGCCCAGCGCGCGCCAGCCCTCGATGCGCTCCACCACCGCCATCGCCTCCGGATCATCGAGAATTCGCCGCAGCGTGCCATTGTCCACATTCACCAGGAGGGCGCTCTCCCATTTCCGGGCCAGCAGGGTGGCGGAGGTGCCCGCCATCGCGATATCCAGAATCCCCCCCGCGTCGATCTGCGTCATGTTGGCACCGTCGTAGGCCAGCACGGGAAGGAAGGACACCAGCTCCCTGACCGCGTTTTCCGGATTCGGCTCGTTGGGGGAGAGCCCGATCCCGTATTCCGAAAGCTGCCGCAGCGCCCGCGTGGGCGCGAAATCGAAGACAAAGCAGACCGGCTTGAGAATCTCCTCCTCATGGGGGTTGTCGCCATGGGGATTTTTGATGGACCAGGGCGACTGCACCCGGAACGCCGCCTGAAAATAGGTTTCCGGCGACGTGAGATTGCGCAGCATCAGGATGGAGGACCATTGCGGCACGGTGATTCCGGTGGTGAGTTTGCCACAGGAGAGGGTGATGGTCTTCGTGTCAAACCCGCTCCCGATCGCCCTGCGCACCGGCGGCAGCGCCTCCAGTCCTATCCCCGCCGAAGCTCCCGCCGCCACGACCACCTCGTAGCCGCGCCAAAACGTGTTGTGCCGCTCCCGCAGCAAATTCGCCATCGCATGACAGGCCGCCACATTCGGCAGAAACCAGAAGGCGTGTTGCAGATACGGCAACAGGCCCACGTCCGAATACGGGAACGGGGGACGCGTGCCGGTCTTCAGATGCTCGATCGACCTCGGCGCATACTCACCCCGAATGATGTCCAGCCACTTCTGCACGTCGCTCTTGTGCGTGAATTTCGCCTTCGCGCCCGTGCCCGACGCCTCGAAAAACGCGTTCAAATCGAATTCGTCAAACTCCCCGGCGCTGGCGATCGCCAGCAGTTCGTCCGGCATCTGATACGTCATCAGCCGCATCTGCGGCAGCGCCCCATACGGGTTCCGGCGCTCCGGATGCTCCCGCCCGAATTCCTCCTTCGCGCGTTGCTCATCGGTGTAGGTCCAGTTGAAAATCTGCTCCTCGATGAACTCGCCCGTGGCCAGCGCCTTGAAGGGTGTTCCCGAAAGATAGAGGTAGGCCCGCGTCGTGATGGGCAGAAAGTCGCATTCCTTCTCCGAAAGCTCGCCGAGGTCCTCGTTCACATTTTCGAGGCCGGGGGCGTACTCCAGCCGCGTCTCCCGCTTCGCGACCGCCTCCTCCTCCCCTTCGAACAGCTCCTTGGCCGTCTCCCGCCATGCGCCGAAATGGTATTCGTCGAAGATCACCAGATCCCAGTTGACCACGTGAATCCATTCGTTCATCGGTTTGATGTTTCCCGCCGCGTCGCGGCCCAGCAAATCCTGGAACGATCCAAAATACAGCACCGGTTTACCCGCGTCGATCTGCGTCGGATCGCGGCCCGACGCGCGGGAGAGATACTGCCATCCCGCAAAATCCACATGGGATTCCAGATCAGACTGCCACGCGTCCTCCACCGCAGGCTTGAAAGTCAGCACCAGCACGCGTCTGGCGCCCAGGTTCTTCGCAAGCTGGTAGGCGCTGAAGGTTTTGCCAAAGCGCATCTTCGCGTTCCAGAGGAAGCGGGGAACCGCGTCTTTGCTTTCGGCCCAAATGGATTGGTAATAGGCAAAGGTCTTGTGGACGGCCTCCGCCTGCTCCGCGCGCATCGCAAAGGTCTCGTGATGCGACCCCGTGAAGCGCAGGCCCGTGCGCAGTTCGGTGACCGCCGTCTTCACATCCCGGAGCGAACAGCGCATCCACTCCAGCTCCACCCGCATAAAGCCCTTTTCAACCAGCAGCGCGCGCAACTCGTGATCGGAGAAAATGCTGCCATCGTCCCGCTCGGCGGAAACGTCCAGCTCGATCCGGTAGTTCTTGATCGCGGCCGTTTTGAGCTGCTCCGCCACCCGCCGCTTCACGTCGCGGGTGCTTTGCCCCACCTTCAGCAGCCCCTTGTGCGCCGAGTCGTCAATCGAATAGGCGTAGATCCGCGGTCGGGACAGCGGACGCGGTGGAAACAGCGCTTCACGCATCCCCGCGCTCCTCCAGCGCCGCCTCGATCAGCGTGCGCTCCTTTTCGATCTCCAGACGAAGCTGTTCCTCCGTCGGCAGACAGAGCATGTATTTCGAGGCGAAAATCTGTTTACGGTCGTTCAGCACCGAATAGCGGGCCACCGTATCGTCCTTTTCCGTGCAAAGGATCAGGCCAATGGTCGGATTGTCCTGCTGCCGCGCATGCACAATACGCAATCGATGATCCGCCGCATTCGGGCCGAAGGTCCGAGCCGATACCAGCCCGGTCCGTCTGCGGGCTGAAGGCCCGAAGGCGGGCCGGGAAATCGGTTGAACCAATGAAACGCGGGCTGAAAGTCCGCGCAAATCCCACCCGCGCACAGGCTCCGGCAATCTGTGCGGACCTTTGGCCCGCATCCCTGTGTTCGTGTTTCCGAAACCCAGCCCGGAACCGGGTTCCGCCAGCGCGGAATCCGGTTCCGGACTGGGCTTGTATCGGCTCGGACCTTCGGCCCGAAATAGGCAGCAAAGTTGTGTATTCTCGCCAATATTCTTGTCCCATCCGCCCGCAATGGCCTCCCGCTCATAGAAATCACGGGCATCGACAGAGTTTACCCGCATCAGCGCACGGTAATGCGACCAGGAAAGCTGGGGGGAGAAGCCAGATTCTATCCCCGGTGGGGAAAGAATTTCCAATTTCCTACCCATGGGGAGGTAAATCTCCGATCCCGAAGATTCTGTACCCATTGGGCGCACAATTTGCGATGTTCCGAATTCTGCGCCCGATGGGCGCAGAATTGTAAACCGTTCTTTGTAAGACAAATAGAATTGTTTGAATAATTCCAGGTTGCGAAACGAAAACCCCTGCCCATAGCGCTCATTCAGCCGAGCCGACAGTTCTTCAATGACCTTTTTTCCATACGCCGCCCGCTCTTCGCCGCCCTGGACTTCCTCGACAATCTCCCGCCCGATCAGCCAGTACGCCATCACCATATTCGTGTTCACCGCCCGGAGCACATTGCCCCGCGCCTCCTCCAGAATCGACACAATCCGCCCGAACAGCTCCTCCGGCTTTTCCCCGGACGCCTTCCGCTTGGGTTTATTCATCACTCGCCTCCATGGGCCGGACCACCTTTTCTATGAACGCAATTTCACTCTCGGAAATGTCGTACTTGGCATACAGCTCCTTGTCCGTCCATTTCTTCGACCATTTCTGAGTCGGCACGAAGGTGTACACCTTGCGGGTGGTGTCCTGAGATGGCTTGTGCAGAAGAATCAGCAGGCGCGTCAGGCGGCAGGAAAGGTATGACAGGGCGTTTTCCGCCTCGCGCTTCGTTTCAAAGGGTCCGATGCACAGATAGGTTTCAGAGGAAATACTGCCCGGCTCTCCCACAAAAGGAGTGCTGATGATCTTGTGGGGATACGTATCTTTGTTTCCGGTTCCGGGAGCGGCCCGACCAATGTAAATCTTCCATTTATCAATCAGATGGGTTCCCTGGCTTATTTTGCTTCTGGCGATATACCCTGTACCGCCATTCTGGTACACCAACACATCCTCTTCCCGCTGAGTGGCCTTGCCCTTGAAGGTGGTCTCAAGGCCGAACGGCTTACGGGAACTGACAAGACTCTCGAAACGTTGGCTTGCAGGCAGCTCCAATGAATCGGTGCTCCCGGATTCAATGGCCAAGATTTTTTTCAGAATCGACAGCCCCTCATTGAAGCGAATGAACACGTCCGCCCCTTTCTCAAGCAACTTCCGCTGGGCCGTTGAGACAGGCCAGTCCTTGAAATGCGTGGCGACCCGGCAGGGTCCCTCGTATTCGCGGTCCCAGAGGAAATAACACACGCCTCCTTTAAGCCCAACCCCCGGGAAAACATCGGAAGCGCTGAGATAATCGTCAATGGACCGAAGACGGTTTTCCGCGAGCATGGATTCCCGGAACTCATCCAGTCCCTTGCCGCCCGCAAACCAGCGGGCGGGGATAATCATCGACAGAAACCTCGGCTCCAACTTTTTTGCCTGTTCCACGAACAAGTGGTAGATCGGGGCCGCGCTGGTCCCAAAACCCCCATCGCTCAACTGATACGGTGGATTTCCGATTATGACGTCGAATTGCATATGTTCTCCAAAAATTTCGTTTAGCCGGGTTTGAATGTCGTGGGTGTGGATAAACGCGTAGGCGTGGTTTTCCAGACCTTCCGCCCGGTCGAAGACCGATTGACCCGCCCCGCAGAACCTGCACTTTCCATTCTGCCAGTCATGTTCGCCGCGCTCAAACCAAATATGGCCGGAATCGCTGGCGAAGCCCCTGGCAATGGAATGCGGACCCTGCGCGTGCCGGGAGCAATAGACGCTCCGCCGCGCCAGCAGGCTGGTGATCCGGGTGATGCCGATACCGAATACCTGCTTCGTCAGAATGTGATGGACCCGCGCCTCCAGGTCGGGAATTTCCGCCTCCAAGCCTATCGTCAGGCGACGGGTGATCTCGCGCAGAATCACGCCCGACTTTGTGCAGGGATCCAGAAAACGGACCGATGAATCGGTCCAGAGGTCCGCGCCGCCGTATTTGGCCGCCCAGGCCTCCGCCAGGGTGTCGAGCAGGCGGTTTGCGAACTCCGGCGGCGTGAACACCTCGTCGTTGGATAGATTGGCGATGCAGGTCAGCACATCCGGATTGCGGCCCCGCAGGGTGAAACGGGCCTGCGTATTCATTTCCTCTCCCCCGCCGCCGCCAAATCGCGCACGGTCATCGGCGGGTAATCCCGGATGGGGGTGAAAATGTCGTGCTTGTTGAGACCGGCGAAAAGCGGGTCCGCACTGTAGGCCGCCGATTGGGTCAGATCATCGAGACGGAAATCCCGCCGCTGGAATTTGCCCTTGCCCAGATAGCCCCACTCAGCAAAGGTGATCGCCTGATCCTCCTGCGTGCGCATTTTCCGCGCGTCCCCGTGCACCAGATTCTGGGAAAGCACGTAGGATGCGGCGCGAAACAGCTCGTCACTCAGCTCCAGGGACAAATACGCGGCAAAAATCTCCAGCAAATTCGCCCGGCAATCCGCGATGTTGTCCGGGAGCAGTTCGATACCATAGACGCACATCAGCGCCAGCAGCGCATAATGCTGCCGCTCAAAATCCGATTTGCCGTACATCCGTTCCACCGCCGCCAGCTTGCGGCGCAGCACCCGCACCAGAAAATTTCCGTCCCCGCAGGCCGGCTCCAGAAAGCGGGAGTCAATCCGCTCCGTCTCCCCCTTGACCAGATCCAACATCGCCTCCACCATCCACGGGGGCGTAAAAACCTCCCCATGGTCAGCGATGCGTTTTTTGGATTTCGTGAGGCTCATATTTGGGATGTTATGGGTCAAGAGGCTTCACCCCACTCCCGCGCGCGTCGCCTGTTGTGAAGCGGACATGGGTACTGGGATACAAGTGAAGGTGGGGGGCACGCCTCTGTGGCTCACAAGGAGAACCTCCCCGCAAGTCATTGGGTAGCAGGGTTCCGGGAAATGGGCAATTCGAAACTGATTTGACAAGATTTTTCTCTCGGTCTAGCGAATCAATCCCCCCGTTTGGTCGCAACGCGACAGCGGCGGGAACCTTCGGATGTGCGAATGAAAT
>CAZCFM010000056.1:0-5012 GCA_964497855.1 uncultured Verrucomicrobiota bacterium
CGTTAGCCCCAAAGAAATGAAAAAACGCTTCTCACGCTCTATCACGCGGATCCTGATCGCTGTTGCGCTCGTCGTCACGGTGGCGGGGTGTCTCGTATCCCAGCCTTCGTTCCGGAGGAATCGACCTTCTTCGGCGTCCGTAGCTCCGGATCGGTTGCGCGCTCACGTGGTCATGCTTAGCGAGACCTTGCATCCCAGAGACTGGGAGAACGAGGCCAACCTTGACAAGTGTGTTGACTACATCAGCGATCATTTCACGAAAGCCGGCGCTGTTGTTCAGTTTCAAACCGTCCCAGCCCAGGGGCGGGAGTACCGGAATGGGTACACTGGCCTCACGGCATCGATGCACTCATGATCACCGATACGGCGTTCTACCGAAACAGGGAGTATCACACAAGGGGCGACACGGCAGATCGCCTGGACTACAAGCGGATGTCCATGGTTGTGATTGCGGTGTTTGAAGCCTTGAAATTGTTATGAGCTTTTTTTAATGCCTCAGCGGGGAAGGGATTCGGTCATCTGGCGCAGCCGTTGGGCAATCGCCTCGGGCAGGACACGGTCGATCATTACATCGTTCAGGTCCGGGAGGTGGTCCCCCAGCAGACGCCAGGCGGCATCGCGACGCTCGGTGTAGGGGCTTTCGGCGGCACGCAGCAATTGCGTGGCGAGATGGGCACGGGCTTCCAGCGACGGCATCGGCGGCAGTTCCTCCGGGTTCACGGCTTCTCGGACGTACACGCGCACATCGTCGAAACGGGCCGCCCCGCCAAAGGTGTAGAGGCCGATCCGGCGGCCGGAAAACTGCGAGAAGGCCTCGGGCGAAACCACACGTTCGCCGCGGGCTTCGCCGTTGACAAAGGCGCGGGCGACGCCGCCCAGGCGTTCCACCCGCACCGTATTCCACTCGCCGGGACGGATGCGTGCCCCGTCGTCATGAGGCTGCCATTCCTTGTGCGGTTGTTCGAGCACCGCCCAGAAACTGCCCTGGTTGAAGTGGGCCCCAAACTGGTAGATCATACCGTTGCGCCAGGGAAAGGCCTCTCCTCCCCGATTGCCGCTCAGAATCACGGAAAGGTCGCAGGTTTTTTCGCGCAGGGGAAGCACGCGGAATTCCACCGCCACATCGTCGGGCCAGTCGTATTTCAACATGGCCACGGCGTGAACCTCGCTCTCGATCTCGAGGCCTCCTTCGTTTACGGCCAAGCGGTCGGCGGCATGGCGTTTGTCCGCCGGAGCCTGCGCCGGGTCGGGTTGATAATAGTTGGTCCACTCCGGCACGTCCACGCGGGAAAAATCGTTGGAATAAACCGTTTTCCAGTCGCGGGGCACATCGGCACTGCGACGGGCCTCCAGGGCATCCAACGTGGCGATTGCCGCGGCATCGAGTCCGGTCATGCTGCGGGGCAACCCCGCCGCGTGGGCGGCCTTGCGGGCGCTCACAAAATCATGCGTGGGGGCATCCTCGCCGCGAAGATGAAATTTTTTCCATTCCGCCGCAAACGCCGCCGAGGGCATCCAGACCCCGCCCGGCTGGGATTTCGCCGGGGAGACTTCACCCGCGCGGGGATTGTCCCAGTCGACCTTCGCCGTGACCACGCCGTCGGCAAAGGGGAAAGGTTTCAGGTCCACCGGACCCTTCGCGAAATCGGCATCGGAGGGAACCCGCTTCGCATGGATTTCGCGGATAAAGGGGAAGTAGAGCAGTTCGGCGCGCTGGCGGTCGTGGCCGCAGTCCCAGTCCGCCGCCACGCTGTAGGGAAAAGATGCGGCATGAATCTGGGGATACACGTTGGTTTGCCAGGACATGCCGTTCAGAAAGGGATCGGCGCCGCCATTGACGGCGAGCATGGGGATTCCGGCAAACAGCTCGGCATCGGATTGGGTGTGGCCTTTGGCGGCGGTCCCATCCAGACGCAGTCCGGGACCCGGTCCGCCATTGAACAACATGCAGAGGTAACGCTGGTTGCGGGCCGGGTCGCGACGGACCAGCTCCAGCAGCGCGCCCACGTTGCGGGACCCGCCCATGAGCGCCCAGGGGACGTTCGCGGCCTCGGGATGGCCCAGGGCCGCGCCCAGTTCGGCGAGCTGCGCCGGCAACTCGCGCTCATACACATCCCAGCGGATGAGACTGGCATAGAGCGCGAAGTTTTCACGGCGGCAGAATTCCTGCGCATCACTGCGGTAGGCCTCTGTTCCGTTGTGCAGAATAAACAAAACGCCCCGAAGCGCCTGGGTCTCGTTGGCGATCCACAACGCGGCATTCTGGCCCGCGTTTTTTTTGTCCTCCAGGAAACGCCAGGCGAGACGGCCCCCGTTGACTTCGCGAATTTCGATGGGACCCTGCGCGAACAGAATCAGGGGAAAAAGAACGGCAATACACTTCGTCATGGTTGAATTCCTTTTGTCCAGGTGTGGGCGTTGTCTCCGGCGTCGGCAAACGCGTCGCCCAGGACAATCCGGGCGCGGTCCTCCCGACCGTTGAAGCGAATCAGCAATTCGAGAACGCCACCACCACGCCAATGCCGCGCGCATACCATTGGTCTCCCAACACGGAGGCTTCGGGGGCGACGGAGGGATTGCGCGACTGCACAAACGCGGCCGACCAGTTCTTTGCGCCGGGAGTTTGTTTGCGGGTTTCCAGCAGGTCGTTGGCGGTGGACACGTTCTCCGGAGGCGGCGTACCCGGCGGACGGTAGAGGGCCCCGTTGTCCAGCTCCGTGGTCGGTTCCCATGCGGCGATGTCCCTCGGATAGCCAGGTCCGTGCACATGCCAGTCGTAAAGGTTTTCCGTTTCGGATTCGAGGCGGTACACATCGATCAGGTAGTCGTCGGTCAGCAGCAGGACGCGTTCCGCGTCGACTCCGGGCCAGAGGCCGGGCGCAAGCGCGCCGGAGACTTTGTATTCAGGCCCCGAGGCGAAACGGAGGTTGCGGTGGTTTTCGAGGCCGCGCTCCCCGCGGTCGATGTAGGTCGGACGCTGGTGGTTGACGGTGACGCCGGCGTGGCCCCGCGTCGAGTCCCGCCAGGGATGCCCGCCCGCGTAGCCACCGGCACCGCCGCCCCAGGCGTTCATGTAGATCGGACGGTTAAACGCATGATACCCGAGCAGGCTGAAACAATCGTGGGTGTAGTGCACATAGTACATGCCGAACTGCTGCACGACAGCCGGACGCGGCGACTCCCAATACGCCGGACTTTCCTCCATGTGCAGAAAGGCGAATCCGCGTTCGCGGGTTAAATAGGAGGGCGCGGCGGGGGGCTGAATCGTGGCGGGGTCGAAGGGTTTCAAGCCAAAGAGCAGCGTGGGCAGGTACGTGTCCTGCCCAGGCTCCCGCATCTGGTGCAGAAAGTACTCAAAGCCGGTTCCCGGCCAGCGGCGGGACGCCACCTCGAACCACATCGGTGTGAGTCCCTTGGGATAAGGCCCGTTCATGTGGGAGTTCTGCCAGTAGCTCTCCCCGCCCGTGCCATTCGCCAGATATCCCGCGACGACCGAGTGCTCAAAAACGCCCTGGATCGAATGGGTGCTGCCTTTGGCATCGCCCATGCTGATCCGCCGGAAGTTCGGCAGGCCTCCGGGAATGTCCGTGCGAGGGTAACCGATCCGCAGGAACATTCGCAAAAACAACTCCATGTTGTTGCCGTTCGGACTGGTGTAGCCATAGCCGTATTGTCCGAGGCCGATGCGTTCCAGGCCCTCGCACCACAGTTGCATGGCAATGATGTTGGAGTAGTACTTCGCAAACTCCTCCATGTAAAAGCCGTCGGCCAGATACACATCCATGAACCACTTGAAGCCGCCCTCGCCCTCGAACAGGGCGCGGATGTTTTCCTCGTCGCGCATCACCAGGGCCATCAGGTGCGTGCCAATGGGACGGGGCCAGTGCATGTTGGGCAGGAGGCCCGTGCGGGTGTAGGAAAACTGCGGATGACGGGGCGGTGCACCATCGAGATGAAAACGGATGTACTCCCGGAACGCCGTTTCAACGCCGGCCCGCTCTTCGGGGCTCAGGCGATCGTAGAGCACATCGTAGCGCCAGACATTGAGCGACTGGTCATCGCGCATGTGGCGGTCCCCCGCGCTGGGCATGCCCTCGTTCCACACCAGTGTTTTGGGATCGCGGTCCCAGGTCAGGGGCTCCGGTTTTTTGCCGATGAATTTCAGCAGCTCGGCCTTCTCTCTCTCGGCCATGGACTCCTCCTGCAACACGGAGGCCCGGAACAAATTGACCAGCACCAAGGGTTGGGGGCGGTTCGGTAGGCGCTGTGCGAGGGTTTTCTGCAACTGCGCCTGGCCCAGCGGATGCGTGGCAATCTGTTCGCGGATCGCGGACGCCTCCGCGGGCGTCCACCACAGCATCGGTTCACGGCTCCAGACCGGCAGCAGACTCAAACACCAAACAACCATCAAAAACAACAGGTGATGATTCATTCGGGATTACTCCTCAATTTTTCCGAGGACGATTTTTTCGCCGTCGAAATGGATGCGGCGTTTGCCGACACGGATGACGGCGTCCAATCCCTTGCCTTCGATCTGGATTTCGGGATCTTTGCCATCGGGACTGACCGTGCCGACAAAGAAGAAATGATCCGTGCCGGGCAAGGAGAGACAGCGGATGGTTTTCCGCACCGTCTCGCCGCGTCCGGTGCCGACGGTTTTGATGTATTCCCAGACCATGGGTTCGGCGCTGACGGTCGCGTCCGGGGGATGGGCAAAGGTGCCGCGCAGGGTGGCGGGTCCTTTTTGGTCTTTCAGGCGGAACCCGGAGCCTGCGAGGACTTCGGCCACAAAGGGCGACACATCGCGGGCACCGCCGGTGTCGGTCTGGAACAGCCAGCGGCGCTGCTCGTCTTCGCCCCCCTCGATGCGGTCCACCACCACGAAGAGGCAGGGCACTCCGGCATCGCCGCTGAAGTCAAAGGCCAGGGAACGCATGCCGCGAATGCCGGAGGCCTCCGGGCGCTCGGGGAGGACGCCTTCTTTGTTGGGTGTGGGCACGCTGGGTTTGCGG
>CAZCFM010000056.1:5112-22314 GCA_964497855.1 uncultured Verrucomicrobiota bacterium
ACATATTCGCCGGGTTCGTTGACGCGGATGACGGTGTAGAGCGCCAGGGTGAGGGATGCCAGTTGATGTTGCCCCCCATGTTTTCGGGGGCAAAATACACTTGGAAGGTGAAGTCGGAAATCCAGGCGCGGTAGCGGGCCTTGAAATCGTCGGAGAGGCGGTCGTAGCAGAGGTCGTAGACGAGGGCGAGCTGTTCGAGGCGGCTCCAGTTCGCCATCATCGGTACAAAGGGCGAGTTATCCGGCTTTTTTCCGGCGAGGTACAGTTCGGCCTCCGCTTCGGCGCGCTGGGCCCAGACGGGATCGCCCGTGAGCTGATAGAGCATGCCGAGGGCGGAGGGAGTTCCGCTTTTCTCCATGCGTTCCAGGGCGGCGACACCAAACGGCGTTTTGGCTTTTTCGCGGAGGGCGGGAAGGTCCTGCGCCCGGAACAGAAGACGCGGGTGCTCCTGAGGCGACAGGGGCACAAACTCCGCATCGCGCACGGGGCGATAGGCCTTCGCCGAAGCCGGACCCGTCAGCGCCGTGCCATTAAACGTGCCGCGATACTGCCCCTCGTAGCTGCCATCTTCTTTTTTGCGGAGAACCACCTGATAGTCACCCGGACCTCCCGCCACCCACTTGTCCGGGGTGACGTCGATGCCCACGTTGAGCGTCCAGGTGTCGCCTTTTTGCTCGGAGGATTTCACCGCGCCGCGATGAAACGCCATGTTGTGATCCCGCGCCACGCCGTACACGGCACTCCATTGACCGCCGACTTCCTCGAGATCGAGCAGCAGGTCGCGGGAGTTTTTGAGATTGGGAGCCGAAAACACCGCGCCCTCCAGCAGCACCTGGGCATAGGCGGGCACGGGCGAGGAAACGTTGGGTTGGGTTTGAGCCCCTGCGTCCAGAAAACAAAGAGTCAGCGACAGCAGCACAGTGCGGAATTTCGTTGGTTTTTTCATAAACGTACTCTGAGGATAGGAATGAGGTAAATTCACAAAATAATTACGCTTTTACCATACATCAGGTTTTGAGGCATGGCTAGATTTATTTTCACAGGGACTTGCGTCCTGCGCCGAGTTACACGTCGTCCGGGGCAATCCAGCGGAATCCCGTGACCACGAAGCGGCGGCGGCTGGGCGACAAGTCGTATCCCGCGCCGGAGGGCTGGTCCGAGGGACGCCAGAAAGGGCCTGCCCCCTTCGCGCGGCTGCTGTCGACGTAGTCCGGCACACGTTGGACGGTGATTTCGCACCAGGCGCGGCTCAGGTCTCCGCCGCTGCCGTATTCGCCGTAGGCCCGGATGATGAAGGTGTCGGAACGTGCGCTGAGCATGGGGCCGATCAGGGTCAGCACATCGGCCTGCGTCAGATACCCCGGAGCGCCCATGGCGACGGGCGAGGCGGGGTCCATACGTCCGGAAAGCCAGGTGTTCAGGTTGTTGTTGTTGAAGCCCTGGCTGGCGAGGGTGACGTTGAAGGCACCGTCGACAAGCAGGTTTTCGGAAACCCGGGTGGGGGAATCGCTGCGGGGTTCGCCACCGGAAAACAGCTTGGCGTGGACCGAGGCGATGGAAAGCGGAGGCAGACGGGGCACCTCGAAGAGAGATACATAGATGCTTCCTCCGCCGGCGGCGGTGTTGGCGCTGCCCCAATAGCCATTGTTGACGATATTCGAGATCCACGAGCCAAACCAGCTCGTCTGGGAAAAGGCTTGTCCCTGCCAGAGATCTTCGAAATGCTGGGTTCCCCCATATGTATAAGCGGCTGCATTTGCTCCCGAGGAACGAAGGTCTGCCGGGTTGAAATTCCCTTGCTCATAGGTGGACGCCCGCACATTGAAGTGGGTGAGCCTATTGACGGGGTTGGGGCTGTTTTCCGGCTTCAAATAAGCGTCATACACAAAATAGGGCCGTTTTTGCTCCGTAAGCGCGGTATTCGTGATCGTAACAAAACTTCCGCCATCCGACCTGTCCGTGGTGAACGAAGACGTGCTGGCCACGAATGAGGAAAAAAAGGGTTCGGATACGACAGAGGTGGTGTTAACACCTGCCACTTGGAATTTGCTGCCAGCGGTGAGAGTCGTTTTAAAACGCACTTCCGCGCTGGACGGCAGGGTGATTTATGTTTAAATAACGAACGCTTAACTGAATGGGCTGACCATGTGAGCTTCCCGTGGCGAGGGTGACGTTAGGAAAAGGTTAGGTTGCGGGCTCTTCGTGCTTCCCGCTTGATCGGAGGAAAATTTCCAGCATAGGGAGGGGCATGTCTTCTCCATTTTCGCTTCGGTTGCGTGTCGTTGTGCTCCTGCTTTTGCTCGGGGTTCCGGCCTTGTGGTGGGTGCTGATGCGTCCCCGCGCGGTGATTCCGCCAGCACCCCCTACGACATCCGAAAGCAAGGTCTGGAGTCCGGACGCGATCCAGGCGGACCCGGTGGGATATCTGTCCTGGGCGCTTGCGGAGGCCCGGCGGGCGGATAAACGCTTGCGGGAGGGCATGGACACCCTGCGAAACCGGGAGGACCAAACGCGGCGTTTGCGCTCGGTCAATGAAGCCGAACGGCAGGGACAATTGCGTTTGCTGGACAATGCGAGGGACGCCTACCGCAAGGGGGAGGCTTCGGGCAAATGGCCAGTGGAATTGCGGGGCGAAGTTCAGGGTCGGGACGATCTGCGGGAGTTGATTCTGTTGTCGGCGGCGAGGGCGGAGTCGTTGGAGGCACTGAACCGGTCGCTCGAGGAAACGGCGAGGGCCTTGCGGCGGAATCTGTCGGAATTGGAAGAACAGGGGCTCGCGGTGCGGCGTCTGCTGGCCCGCTTGGGCGCGGATCTGGAGCAGGCGCGCTTGCGCGAGGATCAGGAATCGCTGCTGGCACTGTCGAATGATCTGAGCGGCATTTTAGGAACGATTGGGGCCATGTCCGCGCCCAGCGGAGTGCTGACGTTGGAGGATTTGGCGCTTCCGGCGAAGGAGCAGGCGGCGGACGAGACCTTTCAACACCTGATGTCTGAAGCCCCCGAAGGAAAAGAACCATGAAACGCAGCCGCCGCCCGAATGTATTGACTTTGTTCATCTGGATCGGTCTTGGCGCCTGGATGTTCTCGCGGTTCACCGGATCGATGTCCTCGCAGCAAGGCGGGAGCGCATCGCAGCGGGGGAACGCGGATTTGCTGATCCTGTCGGGTTCGGAAAACCAGGAGTTGGACCCGCTAATCCAGCGTTTCGCGCGGGAGCGGGGCGTGAAGATCCGGATGTCGTTCCAGGGCAGCGTGGACATCATGCTCGCGCTGGAGGAGGGGGCGTCGATGGAGGCGGACGCGGTGTGGCCGGCGAATTCGCTGTGGCTGACGCTGGGGGACCAACAGAAAGTGATCCGTCACGCAAAGGGGATTTTCCACTCGCCCGTGGTCCTCGGCGTGCGGCGCGATTTGGCGGAGTCTCTGGGCTGGACCACGAAGCCGGTGACGATTGCCGACATTCTGGAGGTGGCGGAGGCGGGCCGTTTGCGTTTCGCGATGACCTCGGCCACGCAAAGCAATTCGGGCGCGTCGGCTTATCTCGGGTTTCTGCACGCTCTGGCGGGGGCGCCGCCCGTGCTCGAGGCCTCGCATTTGCAGGACAAGGAGGTTCTGGACCGCGTGGCGCGCCTGCTGCGTCAGGTGCATCGCGGGAGCGGCAGCAGTGGCTGGCTCAAGGACTATTTTGTGGCGAATCCCGGCAAGCTGGACGCGATGTTCAACTACGAATCGATGATCATCGAGGCGAACCGCGAGCTGGAGGCGGCGGGCCGCGAACCCCTCTATGCGATTTATCCCGAGGACGGAATCCTGCTCTCGGATTCTCCACTGGGCTACGTGCGCAAGGGCGATGATCCTGAGAAGGAGAAACTCTTCCTGGACTTGCAGGCATGGCTGCTCTCCGCCCCGATCCAGAAAGAACTGCTGGATCTGGGCCGCCGCACGGGGGTCATTGGGTTGGATGAGCGGCAGGTGGATCTGAATGTGTTCAATCCCCGCTGGGGCATTGATGTGGCGCGGGTGATCTCGCCGGCGCCGCTGCCCGGGGAGGATGTTCTGCGCCAGGCCCTGCTGCTCTACCAGGAGGGCGGTCTGCGCAAGCCCTCGGCCACGGCCTACGTGCTCGATTTCTCGGGAAGCATGGGCGGGGAGGGCGTCCAGGCCCTCAAAGCGGCCATGGGAACCCTGCTCGATCCAGTGCGTTCGCGCCGCGTCTTTCTGCAACCTTCGTCCGAAGACATTCACATTATCGTGCCCTTTGATGGCACTCCCCGCGACGTGTGGGTGCTGCGAGGCAACGACCCCGATGCGTTGCGCTCCCTGTTGCAGCGCGTGGAGGCCTTGCAGGCCGAAGGCGGCACCGATATTTACGCTGCGCTGGCAACGGCCGAGGCCGCGCTGCGCCGCGAAAGTCCTCCCGGCACACATGTCCGCGGCATCCTGCTGATGACCGATGGCCGCTCGCAGGGCAACCCGCCGAAGCCGGGACATTCACTGGAGGCGGACATCCTGCCGGTGTATCCGATTGCCTTCGGGGACGCCGACGAGGCGCAGCTCCGTCCGCTGGCCGAACGAAGCGGCGCACGGGTCTTTCACGGGCACAAGGATCTGACCCAGGCCTTCCGCAATGCGAAAGGATACAACTGATGAGACGCCCCTGCCTGCTCGTCCCTCTGCTTGCGATCCTCGTCGGGTGTTCCCCGCCAAAGGAGCGCACGCCGCCCGCCGCCGCGGGCACGCTGGTGAGTTTGTTCGTCGGTGGCGAAAAATCGGAGTTTCTCGCGAATCCGGAGGTGCTGCGGCTGCTGGAGGAGCGGCATGGGCTGCGCCTGGACGCGGTGAAGGCGGGCAGTGTGGAAATGGTGCGGGGCCTCGACAGCAGTGGCAAAGACGCGTTGTGGCCCTCCACGGATCTGGCGGTGGAATATTTCCGCATCGCGGGGGGGCGCTCGCAGCACACGGACATTTTGTTCAACAGTCCGATTGTCGTGTACACCGGCTGGGACATTGCGGCGGCGCTGGTTCGGGAAGGCTATGTGGAAAAACGCGGCGACACCTATTTTATTGTTCGGTTTCCCGAGCTGCTGGAGGACATCCGGACCGGGAAAAGCTGGCGCGACCTCGGGCTCGGTTTCTACGGCAATCTCAACATCCGCAGCAGTGACCCGACCAAGAGCAACTCGGGCAACATGTACCTGGGACTGGTGGCCAACCTCTTCAACAACGGGCAGGTGCTGCGTCCGGAAGACCTGGAGCGTGTCGGACCGCTGGTGCGCGATTTGTTTGCGCGGCAGGGCATGATGGAACACAGCTCCGGCGACGTCTTCCGCAAGTTCATCGCGACCGGTCTGCGGAACTCCATGGTCGTGGGCTACGAAAACCAGATCGTGGAGTTCGTGCTCGCCCATCCGGAAAGCCGCGACGCCATCCTGCAGTCCGTCTGCGTGCTCTATCCACAGCCGACGGTGTGGAGTTCGCATCCGATGATCGCGCTCACGCCCAACGGACGCCGACTGCTCGAGGCCCTGCGCGATCCGGAGATCCAGGAAATCGCCTTCCGTCGCCACGGGTTCCGCACCGCGCTCGCCGGCATCGGACAGGATCCGGCGACGCTGGGCATCCCCGGACTCGCCCGCAGCATCGAACAAGTGATGCCGCTGCCGGGTGCCGTGGCCATGGAAAATCTGATGCGCCTGCTCGAAGGCCGGGAGTCCCTGAACCCGTCTCCCGCGCGCCCCTAACCCCAATTCGTCGGGATGTATGTTGCCTGAATACGGCACGGGGATGCTTCCCAGGAGGATGGCGGATGCTCATAAACAATCTTTCAAATCGAAGCCCCTCGTCACGTGGGTCCCTGCACAGGCCGAAGTCATCGGAACGCCGGGGAAAAATCCTACCGTTTCTTCTCGATACTATTCCATAATAGTTTATCAAAATGCGCATGGTTTAAGATGAATTCTGAAACAGTCCTGTCCGGTGTTTCGGATGATTCCTCCGCCGTTTACCCACGCATTCCCGACCAAAGGTCCCGCATGACTGCTCTCGCTTTTGATGTTTCCGAAACTGTCAGGCACCGCACCGAACACCTCCAGAGCGCGATGGATCGCGCCCATAACGCCGGCGGAGGAACGGTTGTTATTCCCGTGGGGGTTTGGGAACTGGCGACACTTTTCTTGCGAAGTGGGGTCACGCTGGAGATTCCCGCCAACGCGGTGCTCAAGGCTTCCGGCAACATCGCGGATTACCCCGAAACAACGCTGCTGAACGACAACCACGACCGACAGCCCTACCATTTTCTTGTGGCCGAAGACGCCGAGAACATCAGCATCATTGGCGATGGCGTCATTGACGGAAACGGCATGGCCTTTTGGGACGAACCCGTGCGCGAGCTGGCCCGCCGCAGCGTGGATTTGAATGCCTACTGCGATGAACGCAATCTCCCGCCGGCCTACCGCAACGCCAATCATCCCTGGTACCGCCCCAAATCCGCGCGGCCCTCGCCGATGCTCGAATTCAAACGGGTGCGCCACCTCCGCCTCCGTGGCATCACCATCGCCAATTCGGCAGGATGGACCGTTCACGCACATGACTGCGATGACCTGCACATTCACGGCATCACCATCGCCAATTGCCTTTTTGGCCCCAACACCGACGGACTGGACCTCAACGGATGCCGCGATGTGCGCATCAGCGACTGTGATATCACCTGCGGCGACGACGCCATCATTCTCAAAGCCATGGCCGATTCCCGATCCTGCGAGCGGATTTGCGTCAGCAATTGCATCATTTCGAGCAATTGCGCGGCGCTGGGGCTGGGTGCGGAAAACCATTTTGCCATCCGCGAGGTCTGTTTCACGGGATGCATCATCCGTCAGGCCCTCCGCGCTTTTCAGATCGAAATGTGGGACACGGGCACGGTGGAGAATGTGGTGGTGTCCAATCTCACCGGCACGCTGCACACGCGGATTCCCCTGCAGAGGGCGATTTATGTGAACGTGGGCTGCCACCGACGCCCCAACGACGGAACCTGGGGCATCTGCCGCAACCTGCACTTCAGCAATATACGTTTCAATACGCGTGGCCGCTGCATGTTCACCGCCCCGGACGGAGCCTGCATCGAAAACGTCACCTTGCGCGACGTGCATTTGGTTTTTGATGCCATTGAAAACGCGGCGGTCACCGTGCCCAAATATCCTTCGGTGCAAATGAGCAATCAGTGTCCAGAGGCGAGGGTGGCCGCCGCCGCCGTGGTGGCGCAGAACGTGCATCGCCTCCAGCTTCTCAATGTCATGACCACCTGGCCGGGGGAGGGGACGCAGCCCGCGAATGCCGAATCCGCGAAACAGGAGCTGAACCCGCATCTCGACGATGCGCCCATGCACGGCGCCTGGTTGCGCGGCTGCCGGGACGCCCGCATCGAAAGCCCTTTCCTGCGCGCATTCCGCGGCGTACAGGATGTGTGGCAGGCCGATTGAACGAACAAAGACGTTCTCCTCACTCGCCAGGGGGCTTGCACGCAGCGTTTCAACGTGATGTTCAGGCGACGGGGACAGTTGTTCCAGGGAAGGTGCATGGTCATTCCCAACGAGACAGATCCCAGAGCGTTTGGAGATGGGATACCCCCGGAACGCCTCCCGCGGGATCAACGAATTTCGTCGGAGTTCGACACCTGAAATCCAAGACTTGAAGCGGAAAATGTCAAAATGTGATGGGTGACCCCTTTCCCCTACGACACCCTCCGCCGCCCCGAGAATCTGGAACTGCTCCATTCGTCACTCGTCACTCTACACTCGTCATTCACCTACGATTCGGCTTCGTGACTCCACAAGGTCATCGGTCACAGCATCACCAACACCTACGCCTACGCCGCCAAGACCCCCTGCGATTCACGCAGTACGGGATTGACGATAGGGACATAAATGTGCAGGATACGCGTCCCTTTTTAACAACATAGCGTTCTTTTGGAGTACAAATGACCCACATTTTCTCGTTTTTAGCCATGGCACCCGCCCCCGGCCAAGCCCAGTCCCAGTCCCCCTTCTCGATGGTGGGCATGATGGTTCTGTTTTTCCTCATCATGTACGTCATGATGATCCGCCCCCAGCAGCGCAAAGAAAAAGAACGCCGCGCCATGCTCGACGCCATGAAAAAAGGCGACCGGGTTCTCTTCGCCGGCGGCCTCATTGGCAGCATCGCGCAGATCGACGGCAAAATCGTGAAAATCAAAGTGGCCGACAACCTGCGCCTCGACGTGGCCCGCGGCGCAATCACCGCCATCCTCACGGGTGACGATGATGTGGGCGATGGCACGACCCCCGCGGCCTGAGCCCGCCCCCTTTCAGAAAATCCAAACAAGGAAAACCAAGAGTATCGTATGAAAAATAAGAATCTGTTGTGGCGTTGGGTGCTGCTTGCCGGACTTCTCGCCTGGTCTGTTTTGCTGGCCTGGCCGCTGGACAAAAAATTACCCCTCGGCATCGACCTGAAAGGCGGTTTCCGCTTCGTTCTTGGTGTCGATTACGACAAACTCGTGAACCCCGACGGACGTCCGGTCAGCGCCGATGACCGTCTGCGCGCCCAGGGCCAGGCCCTCGAAGTGTTGCGCAACCGCATCGACAGCTCCGGCACCCGCGAAGCCGTCATCTACAAAGAAGACAGCGGACGTATCATCTTTGAAATCCCCGGCGTGGGCGACGAGGAACGAAAGGCACTGGAGGACCTTATCAAACGCCCCGCCTACCTGGAATTCCGCCTCGTACACGAAAACAACGGTTTTCATGCGTCCGAACTGCTGGCCTCGGAAACCACTCCCCCCGGCTTCAAACGCGTCACCGTAAATGGTGCCACCTATTTCCAGAAAGACCCGGCCTTCACCGGCGAACGGGACGAGACCCACCGCGCCTTGGTGGCAAACACCGGACGCATCTCCCCTCTATACGAGTTGATGCTCGACCCGATCCAAGTCGAAAACTTCCGCGAACTCTATCTGCCGGTCTTTGTGCAAATCAATCCGGAACTCGACGGCACCGCCATCCAGTTTGCACGTCCCGATTACGACGAGTATGGCCGTGTGCGCATCGCCCTGCAACTGAACAAAGACGGCACCGAACGTTTTTACCGCACCACCCGCGATTATGCGGCCGGCGGCCTGAAAAACCCCGGTCAGGTTGGCCGTCGTCTCGCCATCGTCATGGACGACACCCTCTACAGCGCTCCGTCCCTGAACGAAGTGATTTCCGGCGGCAGCGCCGTGATCACCGGCAATTTTGATTTTGAAGAAGCGGCCAAAGTTGCCGCCGCGCTGAACTCCGGCGCCCTGCCCACGCCCATCGTGGTGGACACGGTCCAGCAGGTGCAGCCCACCCTCGGCAAAACCGCCGTGACCCAGGGCCTCACCGCCGCCGTTGTCGGCCTCGCCGCCGTCGTGCTCTTCATGCTGGTCTATTACCGCCTCTCCGGGGTCATCGCCAACTTCGCCCTCATCCTCGACGCCCTGCTGCTGCCCCTCGGCATGTTCCTCGCCTCCGGATTCCTCGGCATCTTCGGCGACGGCGGTGGAGCCGGCGCGCAGAACATCAACCAACTGCCCACGCTGACCCTGCCCGGTATCGCCGGTCTTGTGCTCACCATCGGTATGGCCGTGGACGCCAACGTTCTGATTTTCGAACGCATCCGAGAGGAACTGAAATCCGGCAAACGTTTCCTCAGCGCGGTTCAGGCCGGTTTCGACAAGGCCTTCAGCACCATTTTTGACGCAAACATCACGACCCTGCTCGTGGCCGTCATCCTCTTCGTGCAGGGCTCCGGCCCCATCCGCGGTTTCGCGGTCATGCTCACCGCCGGTATCATCGTCTCGATGTACACCGCGATCGTGTTCAGCCGCATGGCCTTCGACCTGATTGGCCGCAGCCCGATTCAGACCCTCAAGATGATGTCGCTTGTACCGGACAACCTGAACTTCGACTTCCTCAGCAAGAGCAAAATGGCGATCATCGCCAGCGTGCTCGTCATCCTGGGCACCTTCGTGAACATTGGATTCCAGGGCAAGAATGCGCTGGGCATCGACTTCACCGGCGGTTCCTCGCTGCAGTACAGCTACGATCCCGCCAAGGGCGAACGCCCCAGCGACGAGGCCATCAAAAACCTGCTCGCCCCCCTCGGCGTCAAAGAAACCGTGATTCAGTATCAGGACGCTCTCGACAACAGCGGCGAAAAAGCCGCCAACCTCCTGCAGATCCGCCTCGACGCCCAGTTCGCCGACGCCACCAAGAAGCTGATCGATGAGACCTACGCCGCCAGCCATGGCTTCAATCTCGAAAGCGAAGAAACCATCGGTGCCCAGATGAGCAAGGAACTCGGCAGCCGCGGCATCAAGGCCATCATTCTCTCCCTCATCGGCATTGTGATCTACATCACCCTGCGCTTCGAGTTCGGCTACGCCATCGGCACCATCGTCGCCCTCGCGCACGACGTGCTGGTGACCGTCGGCATCTACTGTCTCTTCGGACGCCAGATCAGCCTCACCATCGTCGCCGCCCTCCTCACCGTGGTCGGTTACTCCGCCAACGATACGATCGTGATTTTCGACCGCATCCGCGAAGACCTCAAGTTGATCAAAGGCAAATCCTACCGCGAAATCGCCAACACCAGTATCAATCAGACCCTCTCCCGCACGATTCTCACCTCGTTGACGACCCTCTTCACGGTGGTCTCGCTCCTGGTGTTCGGCGGCGGCGCGATCTTCGACTTCGCCCTGGCGCTCTTCATCGGCATCATCGTCGGCACCTACTCGACCATCTTCATCGCCACCCCGGTGATGCTGCTCTGGCACAAGCAGGACAAGACGGCGAAAGCCTGAGCCCCTTCTGCGTGCGCCGCTGCCTCCCCCGGAGGCCCCTGGCGCACGCAGGATCGGCACACACGCCATGCAACGGGTATCCCGCATATGGGTCGAGGCCCCTCCGGCTGGTCCGGAAGCCGCGCCAATGGCCGCAGCCTTTGGGCTTCCCCTGCCCATCGCTGAAGTCATGGTCCGCCGCGGCATTCTCGACACAGACGCGGCCACCCTCTTCCTCGAACCCAAACTCGAACGCCTCAGCGATCCACTCCTGCTGCCCGACATGGCCAAAGCCGTCGACCGCATCTGGCAGGCCCTCCTGCGCGCCGAAACCATCCTGATCTTCGGCGACTACGACGTGGACGGCGTCACCAGCACCACCTTTCTCTCCCAGGTGCTGACACGTCTCGGCGGCGTGGTCACCCGCTTTATTCCGCACCGCATCGACGACGGCTACGGGCTCGGTCCGGAAGTGCTCACCGCCTGCATGGACCAGCACCGCCCCGGTCTGGTCATCACCGTGGACTGCGGCACCGGCAGTGCCGACGCCGTGGAAGCGGCACGCCGCGCCGGCGTGGATGTGATTGTAACGGACCACCACGAGGCCAGTGGCGAAATCGCCAATGCCTTTGCGCTCGTCAACCCCAAACTCGGCAACGACCCGGGCCTGCGCAACCTCGCTGGCGTCGGCGTCGCCTTCAAACTCTGCCACGCCCTCATCAAAATCGGACGGCAACGCAACATCCCCGCCGCATTTGAGGCCGACATGCGCCCCCTCATGCACCTGGTTGCCCTCGGAACCGTGGCCGACATGGTGCCCCTGCTCGGAGAAAACCGCATCCTCGCCCGTTTCGGGGTCGATGTGCTCAACAAACTGCTTTCCCGCGAAAAAGGCACGCCAGCGCCGCCGCCTGGACTTTCAGCTCTCGTCCGCTCCGCCGGCATCGAGCACCAGCCACTGACCAGTTATCACATCGGCTTTGTTCTCGGTCCGCGCATCAATGCCGCCGGACGCATGCACTCGCCCGAGCTGGCCCTGCGCCTGTTGCTCACCGAATCGACGCGGGAAGCGAACGATCTCGCGGGCATCCTCGAAGAAGCCAACAAAAAGCGCCAGGAAATCGAGGAAAACATTCTCCAGGAGGCGGTGGAGGAAATCGAACCCCTCTATGACGCGTCCATCCCGGGTGTGTTGGTGGTGGCCCGGCGGAGCTGGCATCAGGGCGTCGTCGGCATCGTCGCCTCGCGTCTGGTCCGCCGCTACCAGCGTCCCGCCATTGTCATTTCCATCAGCGGCGAGGGCATCGGACGCGGCAGTTGCCGAAGCATCGAGGGCTTCGACCTCATCACCCAGCTCACCGCCACCGGCCACTTTCTGCAACAGTACGGCGGCCACCGCATGGCCGCAGGCCTCGATATTCCGGAGGGCAACATTCCCGCCTTCCGCGAGGCCATCAACGCCCTCGCCCGCGAAGTCATGGTGGACGAGGATCTCCGGCCCCGCCAGTACATCGACGCCTGGATTGCGCTGGAGGACCTGAACGAGGCCTTCATGGCCGCGCAGGACAAACTCATGCCCTTCGGTCACGAAAATCCGACGCCGGTCTGGGGCATTCGCGGGGTGCGCATCGAGCAGAGCCAGGTCGTCGGCAACGGACGCCATCTGCGCCTGCTCTTCCACACGCGTCAAGGGGCCCAGGATGCCATCGGCTTTGGCCTCGGCGCACGCGAGTTGCCGAAAGGTCCCATCGACCTTGCCTTCCAGCTTCGACGCAATGTGTTCCGCGGCGAGGAACGCTTGCAGCTGATGTTGCAGGATTTCCGTCCTTCGGAATGAAACGTCACGCAAATTCGCTGCTTTCCTCTTTCTGGGCTTGTCTCGCCTGACAATATATTGTGAGATGGTGCGTTGGAACCTTTCCCATGGCAGAACCTCTGATTACCGGCTTCGTCCTCACCCCCGAATCCCTCGAAACCACCACCCTCGCGGGCAGTCGCAAACGCGCCGCCGCCGGGGAACTCCCTCTTTCGGGTCCTCCGGCGGAAACATTGGCCGCTGCCCAGGCCGCCAAACGCCTCGAAGGCGCTCTGCACGCCGCTCTTCCGGCGCAATCCAGTCTGATCAACGTCATCGACCTCCCCACCCGTGATCCCCAGGAAATCGCAGGCATGGTTTCGCTGCGCACCGAGGAATGGACCCCCTTTGCCATCGAACGGACCTGCTCCTCGTGGGAGCTGCTCTGCGAAATTCCCGGCGGATGCCGGATTGCGGTTGTTCTCGCCCCCCTTCCCGCCGTACAGGCCCTGCGCGACGCCCTGATCAGCCGGCATCTCCAGCTCCAGCGCGTCGATATCGATGTGTTCGCTTGGCTGCGGCTGCTCCGCGACGCGGCGGCGCTGCCGACGTCGGGCCATCACCTCCTGCTCATCCTGCACCGCGAGCAAACCCATCTGCTGCTGCTCGTTGCCGATCAGCCCTTGCTCTTCCGTTCCCTCAGCGAAACCCGCCTGCTGGACCCCGAAACCCTGCGCACCGAACTCTCCCACGCGCTGGCATCTCTTCAAGCCGAATGGGGCATCACCACGCTCGATTCCCTTCGGGTCTGGCACGACGCCGAAGCTCCGGCCTGGGCAGACGAACACGTGGCGGGCCTTCCCTGCACCCTCCGTTCTTTGCAGGAACTGCCCTCTCTTTGCGAAGGCGTCACTCTCCGCAGCCTTTCCGGTGCCCGTTTCGATCTCTCGCCACCCCAATGGAAAACCGAAGAAGCCCGCATCCGTCAGCGCCGACATCTTCTTCGCGCCGCCCTCGTCGCCGCCGCCCTCTGGGTCTTTGCCGTCGGAGGTCTTGTGCTCGGCGTGCAACTCCGCGACCGCCAGATCCGCGCCCTGCGCGAACAGGCCCGCCGACAGGAAAAACCCGTGGCGGAAATCCTGACCCTTCAGTCCCGCGTCCGTTCGCTCTCGCAGTTCACCGACCGCAGCCACAGCGCCCTCGAAGCCCTCCGCCTGCTTGCCGAGGCCATGCCCAGTCCAGCCAGCCTCAGCATCACCGATTTCCAGTACCGCAAAGAGCAGGGCCTGACCTTCAGCGGAGACGTGCTTGCCGGGGAGTCCTCTTTTTACAGCTTTATCGAAAATCTGACAGGAAAAGGGCTCATCCGCGTCGAAAATTACAACGTCAAACAACAACGGGGCCGCAGCGAATTCCAGGTGAACGCCCTCTGGAACTGGATCCCTGCGGATGGAGGGGATTCGTGAACCTCAACCCCCGCGAACTCCGCCTGGCCTTCGCGACCCTCGCCGTCGTGTTCCTCGGCCTCGGTTTTGTCGTGCTCAAAAACCAACTCGCCCGTCTCCGCGATCTGAATGAACAGGAAAGCAGCCTGCAACTGCAACTCCTGCGCGACGCGCGCGAACTCGGACATCGCCCCGAACTTCTGCAAGCCCTGCAGCGCATCCGCGCCCAACTTCCCCAGCATCCCGTCGACCGCGACATCAAATCCGATCTCTCGCGCCAGGTGCACGCCCTTGCCGTCGAAGCCGGGCTGACCCTCACCGGCCTCACCTCCGATCCCGAAGAGCGCCTCGAAGACATCGACCTGTATCAAATGGCCATTCGCTGCTCCTGGACCGGAACCCCCGAACAACTGCTCGGTTTTCTCCACCGCCTCCACCTTCTGGGCGCGGTCACCGACCTCCGCGACCTGCGCCTGCGCGCCTCCCCCCGTGCCAATGAAGGCCTCACCGGAAGCTTCGTTCTCGATTTCGCCTTCAGCCGCGTCACCCCGACCGCCCCTTCCTCAACTGCCGACTCCGGAACCGCCCCATGAAAACGCGTCTACTCCTGCTCCTCAGCCTGCCCCTGCTCCTCGCCGCCCAGGTGCCGGGAATCCCGGCCCCCGCCGAACCGATCCCCGCCGAAGCGGCCCCCGCCCCCATCGTGCCAGTCCCGGGCGCAGTCGCCGGCACCCAGCTCATCCGCCCGCAATACCGCGGCGCCGCACTCGACATTGTGCTTCAGGAAGTGAGCCAGCGCACCGGAAAAACCATTCTCCGCGATCCCAAAGTCGCCAACATCACCGTCACCCTCGAAAGCCGGGAGCCCATGCCGGTCTCCGAATTCCTGCAGGCGGTGGAAAGCATTCTGTCCATGAACAATATCGCGCTTGTCCCCTTCCGCGACAATTTCCTGAAGGTAGTTCCGGCGGACAGTGTGGCGCGTTCCGGGGTTTCATTGGAACTCAATCCAGCGGCGGGGGCCGCCGAAGAAGACGGCGTGGCCAGTCAGCTCATCGAACTCCGCCACCTCGATTTCACCGAAGTGCAGGCCCTCATCACCGAGCGCCTCAGCGCCACGGCCAAGGTGCAGCCGCTCGAACGCGCCAACGGGTTGCTGGTCACCGATTCCCGCACCAATATCCGCCGCATCCTCGAAATCCTAGCCCTGCTCGACCGTCCTGCGGAAGTGCGCGAAGAGGTGAAAATCTACGAACTGGCCCACGCGAAAGCCAGCGACATCAAGGCCCGCCTCGAAGAACTCATCAAACAAAGCCAGGAAGAACTCGCCCGCAGGCAGAATCGGAATACCACAGGTTCCAACAACACCCCGCAGCAGCCCATCCGCACGCCGCCCGGTGTGATTCGGCCCACGACGACCGCGCCTGCACCCAGCGTGGGGGAAGATGGCGTCGCAGCCCCCGGCCTCGTCCGCGGCCTTGTGCAGATGGTCGCCGATGACCGCACCAACATCCTGCTCATCATCAGCCGTCCCGAAAACGACGCGTTTTTTGCGAACATGATTTCCACCCTCGACCGGAAGATGGATCCCGAAATCACCGTCCGCATTCACACCCTGCAATTTGCCGACGCCGAAAACATCGCCGCCACCCTCAACGACCTGATCGGGGCCGCCACCACCCGCAGCTCCTCGGGCAGCAATACGGAAGTCCCCGCCACCACCACGGCCGACCCCAACCGCAGCGGACAAAGTTTGCAGGACTTCATCCGCCAGCGCGCACAAACCCGCGAAACCACCAGCGCAACCCCTGTGCCAGGCACAGGCGATGTCGGCCAAATCGGCGAAAATACCCGCATCCTTGCCGACAAGCGCACCAACGGACTCATCCTCATGGGCCGCAAATCCGACCTCGACCTGCTCGAAGACGTGATCATGAAACTCGACAAAATGCTCGCCCAAGTCCTCGTCCGCGCCGTGATCATGGAAGTGAACCTCAACAACAACCTCTCCTACGGCATCGACTGGCTCCAGCGCTCCCTCACCGTCAACAACCGCCGCGATGTCAATGGCGTCCCCATCCGCGAACCGGTGATGGCCTTCGGGGGCGGACAGAACCTGAGCCCCAACAGCACCACCTTCATCGACGGCGCGAACGTGGACCGCTCCATCGAACTCTCCCCCGGCGCCCTCTCCTATTTCACCACCTTCTACGACTACAACCTCGACGCCGTCCTGCGCCTCGCCCAGGGCAGCAGCGACGCCAAGGTCATCGCCACGCCCATCATCATGACCACCGACAACACCGAGGCCTCCATCGTCGTCGGTGAACGACGCGCCATTCCCACCACCACCGCCACCACCATCGGCGGCTCCGTTCAGTCGGCGTTTGAATACGAGAACATCGGTCTGGACCTCACCGTGACCCCGCGCATCAATCCCCAGGGCATGGTCATCATGGAGGTGAAACAGTCCGCCGAAAACGTGGGCGGAACCACCCGCATCGACGGCAACGACGTGCCCATCATCACCACCCGCCAGATCAACGCCTCCGTGGCGATCCGCAGCGGCGGAACACTCGTGCTCGGCGGCCTGGTGCGGGAGGACGACCGCGAATCGATCAGCAAAGTGCCGATCCTCGGCAGCATCCCCCTTCTCGGCGTGTTGTTCCGCAGCAAATCCACCGAAACCGTCCGCACCGAACTCCTCGTGCTCATCAGCCCCGAAGTCGTGGTCAGCCCCGAGGACGCGGAGGAACTCACCCGCCAGCTCAAACGCGCCACCGAACTCGGCAACGCCACCTGGCACCGCGGCTGGGATGTCCCCGCCGATGCCCCAGACCCGAAAGAGAAAAAGAAATAGACACCCCATTCCATGCCCGCTCCCCGCCTCGTCCTGATCAGCCCAAAGGGCCCCCTCTACCGCCACCGCGGCGGCATTTTCGGCCAGGGCCTGCGCTACATGCCGTTGACCTTTCCGACACTGGCGGCCCTCATCCCGGCGGATGTGCCCGTTACCTTGCAGTGCCACGACGAAGGCATTGAGTCCATCGATCCCGAAACCCTCCAGGCCGATCTCGTGGGCCTGACCGTCATCACCGGCAACGCCCCCCGCGCCTACGAACTGG
>CAZCFM010000057.1:0-10686 GCA_964497855.1 uncultured Verrucomicrobiota bacterium
GCGCCCCGCGCCCGAAACGCATCGGGATTGACAGGATTTCGGCGCATCGATAATTGGCGGACATGAAAAAAATTGGCATTGCGCTTCTTTGGATCATCGGTCTCCTCTCCGCCGCCCTCTGCGGACTCGTCATTCTCAAAGGCGGTCCCTTCGAGTTCGTTCTCAAATTCCAGGACCAAGAGATCCGATGGTTGTCCGTCGGCAATGTCAAGCCCCGCATTGTTCTGGCCATCGTGAGCCTGACGGCGGCGTATCTCCTGCCCACTGGCGGTAAACCCCGCCGTCTGCGCGTGGCGAATCTGGTGCTGCTGTTTTTCAGTCTGGGCCTGTGCGGCGTGGCGGCGGAACTGATGCTGCGTGGCTATTTGCAGAACACCCAGGGCTTCAACTCCATTCAGCAGCTCCACAATCCCAATCCGGTGGGCAATCTGCACACCCGCAGCGAACACCCGCTGCTGGTGATCACCCAGTTCAGCACGGACAAACGTCTGATTTACGAGTTAAAACCGAAGGTGGACCGCGAATTCGGGCACAAAATCCTGCGGACCAACGCCCAGGGATTCCGGGCGGACCGGGAGTTTCCGTTGGAGAAACCCGCAGGTGTCAAACGCATCATCGGGGTGGGCGACAGCGGCATGTGGGGCTGGGGCCTCGACCAGAATCTGGGCTATCTTGAAATCCTGGAACGCGAATGGAACCAGAATCCGGAAGGTCCGCGCGTGGAGGTCATCAACCTCGCCGTCCCAGGCTACAACAGCTTTCAGGAATACGTGTCCCTCGAACAGAAAGGCCTGCCCTTCAAGCCGGACCTGGTGATCATCGGCTGGTGCGAAAACGACTTTCAGCTTCCGTTTTTCATGTACACCCGAAAGAACCACTGGAAACAAAAAGGTTCCTACACCTACAATCTGCTGTTCCGTCGCGCCCGCTTCCTCGAAATGGTCACACCGGAAGTCCTGAAACAGAGCGATATTCCCAAAGACACCGTGGACCCGGCGGTCATCGCCCACAGCGGCGCGGACGGCATCCGCAAAACCCTGCTCAGCTTCCGGGCCCTCGCGGACCTGCATGGATTCCAGGTCGTGCTCTTCGGCCCCCTCAAAGACGACATCAAAGCCCTCTGCGCGGAAACCGGCATCCCCACCCTCAACAGCTACGACCTCGCCCCGGAAAATCCACCGGAGGAATGTGGGGTGTTTTTCATGCATCCGGCGGCCTGCGGACACGAACTCCTCGGTAAATTCCTCGCCTCCCGCCTGCGGGACAGTGGGTGGCTTTGATTTCTACAGACGGCGTTCCAGCTTGATGGCGGCGGCGAAGAGAGCGTCGCAGTCTTTTTCCAGGATTCCGCCGATCAACTCGCAGGTTAGTCCGCCCGTGGCCTGCGCCACAACTTCCTGCGCGCGCAGCGCGATGTGGCGATAGCCCAACTCGCGCAACGTGGTGACCTGAGATCCATAAACGACGCGCGGGATGCCGGTCCAGAGAATGCCAGCCATACACATCGGACAGGGTTCGGCGGTGACGTAAAGCACGCAGTCGCCCCAGCGCACATCGCCGGAGGCCTTGCGGGCGGCCTCGTGAATCACTTCGAGTTCGCTGTGGGCCGTGGGATTGCGGTAGGAACGGTTCACGGCCCGCGCCAACACTTCCCCTTCCCTCGCATCGACCAGCAACGCGCCAAAGGGACGCGCCAGATTCTGACAGGCCACTTCAATGGCCTGTTGCATGTATTCCTGATGTTCCAACAACAACCTGTGCGGCACGTTCATCGCCTCACCGTAATACGCTCCTTCCAAAAGTCCACGTCAAAACGCTTTCGGCGATTGATCGATGAATCCCTCCTTCCCCTGAAGCCATTTCGCATTTTGATTGAATTCTCCGGGGATTGGGAGAAGGTCAGGGTCTCTCATGACACGCCTTTTGTACCTGCTCGCCCACATGGCCGTTGGCTGGATCAGCCTGCGCCTTTCGTTTCTGATCCGTTTTGATTTCCTGCCCGTCCCCGAACACTACGAGTGGATGGTTCGGGACTCATTGCCCTGGGCCTTTCTCATCAAGGGGCTGGTTGCGGAAGGATTCGGACTGACCCGCAGAATGTGGCGCTTTGCAGCCTTCACCGAAATCCGGGCCGTTTTCTTCGCCTCCCTCCTGGGCACTCTGCTGCTGGTCCTGCTCTGCAATTCCCTGATTTCCCAAAGTTACCCCCGCGGTCCTTTCCTCCTGGACTTTCTGCTGACTTTTACGGCGTTTGCCGGTCTGCGCTTTTCGGGCCGCATCTGGCAAAGCCTGCTGCGCCGTGCCCGCGGGGCGCGGGACCGCCGTCCTTTGCGCAGAGTGTTGGTTGTCGGCGCCGGACCCACGGGCGAAAAAGCCCTGCGGCTTCTCGGCTCCGCCGCGCTGCGTCGCACCCGCGTCGTGGGTCTGCTGGCACAAGACCCATCGCAAAAAGGCTCGCTGCTCTTCGGGGTCCCGGTCCTGGGCACGTTGGAGGACCTGCCCACGCTGCTGCGGGAAAAAGCGGTGGAGGAAATTCTCGTGGCGCTGGAAGATCCACAAGCGGAGGTGTTGCGCAGCCTCTTTCTGGCCGCCAGCGGGGCGGGACGCTCCCTGCGCATTCTCTCGCCCACCCAGGAGACCGCGAGCGGGGACCTCTACGAAAATCCGATCCGACGCCTCAAACTCTCCGATCTGCTGGGACGCCCTCCGGTGCGTCTGGACGCCGAAGCCCTGAAACGCGAAATGGCCGGACGCCGCGTTCTGGTCACCGGCGCGGGTGGCTCCATCGGCTCGGAATTGTGCCGCCAGATTTCCGCCGTTGCCGTGGAAAAACTGATCGTCCTCGACATGGCCGAAAACGCTCTCTTCGAGATCGCCGAAGAGCTGGAATCCCGCGCCGATTGCCCTCCACTGGCTGTGGTGTTGTGCGACATCCGCTGTCCCGCCGATTTGGAACGCGTGTTTGCCGAACACCGCCCGGAACTGGTCTTCCACGCCGCCGCCTGCAAACACGTGGGAATGATGGAGGCGATGCCACTGGAGGCGGCGAAAACAAATGTGCTTGGAACCGAAAATGTGCTGCGGGCCGCTGAAAAAGCCGGCACCCGGCGCCTGCTGCACGTCTCCACCGACAAAGCGGTCAACCCCGTCGGCGTCATGGGCCAAAGCAAGGCCTGGAGCGAAGACCTGGTGCTGCGGGCCGCCGGGCGCAGAAGCGGTCTCTGTTGTTCCTGCGTCCGTTTTGGCAATGTGCTGGGCAGCAACGGAAGTGTCATTCCCCTCTTTGAACGACAGCTCAAACGCGACGGCGTCTTGCGCGTGACCCATGAAGAAGCGACACGTTATTTCATGACCCTGGAGGAGGCGGTGTTGCTCATGCTGCACGCCGAGTCGCTGCAACAGTCCGGGGCCGTCTTCGTGTTGGACATGGGACAGCCCGTGCGCATTCTGGACATGGCCGAACAGATCCGCGATTTGACCGAACAGGAAACCGGCAGCCGCCCCGAACTCAAGTTGATTGGACTGCGCCCGGGTGAAAAACTGCACGAGTCCCTGGTGACAGACGAACAGGCGCTGGAGCCCACCGAAATCCCCAAAGTGAACCGCATTCTGGGGCTCACCCTCCCGGATTCAAGCCTGGCGGAACGCCAGCTTCACTCTCTGGTTGACGCCGTTCAGCGCGCAGACGTTTTGACAGTGAAACAACTCCTCCGCGAAGGCCCCGGCAGCTCCCAAACCCCTAACCGTGTATAATCCTCCCTCCCCCTCCCTGACATGAAAAAAATCTATCTGGTGGTTGACCAACCCGAACGTTGGAACATTAAACTCGACGGCGTGGAAGTGATTTCCCCGCGTAATTACCTCACCAACGAGGAATTCTTCCGCACGGAAGCCAACGTCTTCAACCTCAGCCGATCCTACCGATACCAGGGCACGGGGTATTATGTGAGCCTGCTCGCCGAAGCCCGGGGCCACAAACCCATGCCCGACACCGGCACCATCCGCGACCTGAGCCACCGCGGCGTGCTGCGACTGGTCTCCGATGACATCGAGGAAACCATGCAGGCCAGTTTGAAACGCATCAAGAGCGAGCGCTTCACACTCAGTATTTACTTCGGACGCTCCGTCGCCGCCCAGCACGGCCCTCTCGCCCGCCGACTCTTCACCCACTTCAAGGCCCCTCTCCTGCGCGCCCAATTCCAGCGCAAAGGCGAGGAGGGCATCTGGGAAATCACCAACGTCTTCCCGATCTCCATCGCCCAGATTCCCGAGGAGGAACGCGCCACGGTCATGGAATTCGCGCGCATCTACTTTGCCCGCAAACACCGCAAACACAGCCCGCGCCCGCCACGCTATCAAATGGCGATTCTCCACGATCCCAAGGAGAAATTCCCCCCCAGCGATGCGGATGCGCTGGAGTTGTTCATCAAAGCGGCGGACCGCCTCGACATCGAAGCCGAGTTGATCACGCGCGAGGATTTTATGCATCTCTCCGGCTACGATGCGCTGTTTCTCCGCGAAACCACCCACGTTAATCACCACACCTACCGCTTTTCGCGCCAGGCGGAAAAAGACGGTCTCGTCGTCATCGACGACCCCACCTCCATTCTCCGCTGCGCAAACAAGGTGTACCTGCTCGAACTTCTGAAATACCACAAACTTCCTGCGCCACGCTCGATCGTGCTGCACCGCGACAACATCGGCGATGTCGCCAAACTCATCGGGTTCCCCTGTATTCTCAAACTGCCGGACTCCTCGTTTTCGCAAGGCGTGGTCAAGGCCTCCGACGAATCCGAGCTGATCAACATCGCCGAGCGAATGCTCGAATCCTCCGCCCTGCTTGTGGTGCAGGAGTTCGTGCCCACCGAGTTTGACTGGCGCGTGGGCATCCTCGACGGCAAGCCTCTCTACGCCTGCAAATACTACATGGCCGCCGAACACTGGCAGATTTACAACAACCAGGCCAGCGGCACCAAGGATTTCACCGGACGCTGGGAGACCCTCCGCGTGGAGGACGCGCCCAAAGCCATCGTGCAAACCGCCCTGCGCGCGGCCAACCTCCTTGGCCGAAGCCTCTACGGCGTCGATCTCAAGGAAATCCGCGGAAAACCCTCCATCATCGAAGTCAACGACAACCCCAACCTCGACAGCGAAGTCGAGGACCAGGTCCTCGGCGATGCCCTCTACGACCGGGTGATGGAAGTCTTCAACCAGCGCCTTCTCGAACGCACCGCCATCCAGCAAAAACGCTTTCAGCCGATTGGCTTGAAATAAATCCGGCTTCTGGCATGGAAGTCGAATGAATCAATCCCTGATGCGATGGATCGACCGATGGCTGGGCGTGCCCGCCTGTGCCCTGCTGTCGCTCGGGCGAGGCCTCGCGCATCGCATCTCCCCGCCCGCCGCCCCCCGCCGCGATGGCGCACGCATCCTCTTCATCGAACTCTCCGAAATGGGCAGCATGGTCGCCGCCCTCCCCGCCCTCGCCAAAGCCCGCACCCTCGCCGACAGCTCCGACCTCTACTTCCTCACCTTCGCCAAAAACAAAAAATGCCTCGACCTGCTCGGAGTTATTCCCGGGGACAATGTGTTGTGCATTCGCGATACCGGACTGGGCGTTCTGCTCGGCGACATGTTCCGCACGCTGCGCCGCATCCGCGCCCTGCGCATCGACTACGTGATCGACATGGAAATCCTGACCCGTGTCTCCGCCCTGCTGACGGGCCTCTGCGGCGCGAAACGTTCCAGTGGCTTTTCCGCCGAATACGCCGAGGGCCTCTACCGCGGACGCCTGCACAGCCACCCGGTCGCCTACAATCCCTACCTCCACATCGGCCATAACTTTCTAGCCCTCATCCGCGCGTTTTCAAGGCCCGCGAACGAGACCCCGCTGTTGAAAGAGCGCGTGGATCTGGAGCCCCTGCGCTGCCCCGCCCTCGCCTCCCATCCCGATGCCCGCAACAACGTGCGCGGCATTCTGGAGCAGGCCGGCTGGACCCCGGGCGATGGCCGACAACTGGTGCTCGTCAATCCCAACGGAGGCCTCCTCCCGATTCGCGCCTGGCCCCTGCAACAGTACGCCGAACTCATCCAGCGCCTTCTCGAAAACAAAAACCTGCACGTGGCCCTCATCGGCATCGACGGCGCGGTCGAGGACGCCCGACGCATCCTCGAACAGCTTTCACAGCCTCCCCTCCTCTACGATTTAACGTGTCGTTTCCGTTTTGAAGAGCTGATTCCGCTGTTTTACGAAGCCGACCTGTTGATCACCAACGACGGCGGCCCCGCGCACTTCGCTTCCCTCAGCGACTGCGATATTCTCGTCTTTTTTGGACCCGAAACCCCTCTGGTCTACGGCCCGCTCAGCGACCGTGCCGAAAGTCTCTACAGCCACTACGCCTGCAGCCCCTGCCTCAGCGCCTTCAACCACCGCAACTCCTCCTGCAACGACAACCAATGCCTGAAAGCCATTACGGTTGACGAGGTGTTCACAAAAGCCCAACAGCGCCTCGCCAACCGCCTTTCGCTGCGCGGGGGCTGACGCAGATGTAATCCACTGCCTACGAGCGGAAAACCTGCTGCAATTCGGCGGGAGTAACAGCTTCGGGCAGGCCGACGTTGCCGAGGCTGCGGGCGAGGACGAAGCGGGGATGGGCATCGGCGGCTTTTTTGTCGACGGTCATGGCTTCGTAGAGCGGGGCAAAGCCCAATCCCTTCCAGGATACGGGAAGGTCAAAGGCGTGGAGGAGGGCGGCGAGGCGGTCGGTGTCGGCGGCGGGAAAGCCGTGGCGTTGTTCGGAAATTCGGGCGGCGTAGACCATGCCGATCGAAATGGCTTCGCCGTGCAGCCATTCGCCGTAGCCGCAGACGTTTTCGATGGCGTGGCCGAGGGTGTGGCCAAAATTGAGAATAGCGCGCAAACCGCCCTCGCGCTCGTCC
Organism: uncultured Verrucomicrobiota bacterium; assembly: GCA_964497855.1. GTDB lineage: Bacteria > Verrucomicrobiota > Kiritimatiellia > SS1-B-03-39 > UBA6053 > CAYLNG01. The sequence goes on from CAZCFM010000057.1 coordinate 6,940, forward strand.
TGGCTGACGACGTCGGCCTTGATCTCGCAGGAACGGCGGACCAGGTGCAGGAGTTCGGCGGCGTCGAGGGAGCGGATGGCCCCGACGCGGTTTTCGATGCGGGCGAAGAGTTCCGCGTCGCGGATGACGCCGTATTTGATGACTTCAGCCATGCCGGCGGAGAATTCGCGCGGGGGCAGGCTGCGCAGGACCTGAATATCCGCGAGGACCAGGTTGGGCTGGTGGAAGGCACCGACGAGATTTTTGCCCTGGGGCAGGTTGATTCCGGTTTTGCCGCCAACGGCGGAATCAACCATGGAGAGCAGGGTGGTGGGGACTTGCACGAAGGCGACACCGCGCAAATAGGATGCCGCCGCAAAGCCCGCGAGATCGCCGATGACCCCGCCGCCGAGGGCAATGATGACGCCCTTTCGGTCGAGTTTGGCCTCCACGGCCGCCTCCCAGAGGGCGGCGAGGTGCTGGACGGATTTGGTGGTTTCGCCGGCGGGCAGGACGACGGAGGACACGCGGAGTCCGGCCGAGACGAGCGATTCCTCGGCCCGTTGAAGATAGAGAGCGGCCACATGTTCGTCGGTGACGAGCACTGCGCGGCGTTTGCCGAGCAAGGCCGCGCAGCGGGGACCCAGGTCGTCGAGAATGTTTTCGCCGAGAAGGATGTCGTAGGAACGGTCTTCGAGGGAAACGGGGAGAGTGAGAGGTGAAAGGGACATGGGAGCTGTCTTTAGCGCTCCGGGGGCAGGGAGGGCAAGAACAAGGTCGTGTCATCTGTTGCGCTGGCCACGGGATGCGATTTGGAATTCCGGGGCTTTTCTTTTTTCGTATGGAGCCATAGAGGGCAGGAATGCACCTTTCCACCGAGTCCGACCTTCGCTCCGAACCTTTTTCCCGCCGCGGCTCCTACCTGGGCTTCCGGCGTTTTGACGAAACAACACGTCCGAATGAACACATGTCGGGCCTGCATCTGCTGCAGTACCACGGCGCGCGCATCTACCCGCGCAATCTGGCGGAAGTGAAAGTGAATGGCATTGAGCCTCGCAGCGAATGGGACGAGGCGGTGCTGACCCTTGGCGAAGGCGCGGCGCGGGTGGACATCGTGTTCGACGGCACGGACGCCATCCGTCTGCGCGGGTTTGGCGGGGCCGTTCTGTCGCTGGAGTTCCCGGTGGCCCCGGGTTCCTCGCTGATCCCTTCCAAAGGCGGCGCTTGGGAAATGAACGCGCGTCCCACCGCCAGCAAATTGCGTCTGGCCGCCCTGCGCGGAACGCTGCGCGCGGACACGGACTGGAAGGGAGAGGGCAGCAGCCACATGGCGGCCCTGTTTGAGCCCGATCCTGCCACCGGCGAATGGGAAGGCGTGGTCGATCAGTTTGTGGGCACTTGGACGCCCCGCGATTTCCGTCCCTGGGCGGAGCTGGAGGCCGAGGTCCGCGCGGATTTCGCCGACTTTCTGGCGACGCTTCCGGAAGGCGATTCCGCCTTTGCCGCCGCCCGCGTGCGCGCCGCCTACGTCAACTGGTCGTCCATTGTCCGCCCCTCCGGACATTTCCGCCGTCCGGCGATGCTCATGAGCAAAAACCACATGCACAACGTTTGGAGCTGGGACCACGCGTTCAACGCCATGGCGCACATGCCGGGCGATCCGGAGCTGGCCTGGGACCAGATGATGCTCATGGCCGACCGGCAGGACCGGCACGGAGCCTTTCCGGACGCCCAAAACGACATTCACGAGCACTTCAATTTCTGCAAACCGCCGATTCACGGCTGGGCGGTGTCGCATCTGCGGGCCGCTCGTCCGGATTTTTTCACGGCGGCGCGTCTGCGCGAGGCCCTCGCCTGGCTCGAGCCCTGGACGAACTGGTGGCTCACCCACCGCCGCTGGGAAGAGGGCGGCCTCCCCTACTACCTCCACGGCAACGACAGCGGTTGGGACAACAGCACCTTTTTCCTGCGCGGAGTGCCAGTGCTGACCCCCGATTTGCCGGCGTTTCTCGTGTTGCAATGCCGCGAGCTGGCGGAAATTCACCGCTGTCTCGGACAGGAGAAGCCTGCCCTCGTCTGGGACCGCGAAGCGGATCGCCTGAAAGCCCTTTTGCTGTCGCAGCTCTGGGACGGCGAGCGTTTTTTCGCCCTGAAGCTGCCTGAGCGCGAGGTGGTTGCCGCCGACACGCTCATCGAAACCATTCCCCTCGTGCTCGGCGACGAGCTTCCCTCCGACCTGCGCGAAAAAGTCGTGACACGCCTAAGTCGCTACCTGACCCCCCACGGCCTCGCCACGGAACATCCCGACTCGCCCCACTACACGCCCGACGGCTACTGGCGCGGCCCCATCTGGGCCCCTTGCACGCTGCTGCTGATCGACGGACTCCGCCGGGGCGGGGAGAGCGCCCTGGCCGGGGACCTGCGCGACCGCTATCTGCGCCTCTGCGCCGCCTCCGGCTTTGCCGAGAATTTCGACGCCCTGACCGGCGCCCCGCTCCGCGACAAGGCCTACACCTGGACCTCGAGCGTGTTTTTGATCCTGCTTGCGCGCGGATGAGACCAAGGTTAAAGCTTTGGTTTTTCGATGAGCGTTTGCAGGTTGTCGGGCAATGAGTCCCAAAGCCGGGGGTGGGATTCGATAAGACGGGCGATATCCGCCAAGTCTTTGATGCGTTTACTTTGTCTGCGTCGAGGCTCGGACCAGGCTTTGATTTTCCCCCGAAGCGTGTCTTCCAAAGAGGCCACACGCATCAAAATTCCGTGTACGTCCGCCGCGACGGCGCGCTCGGGAAAATCACGATAAAAATCCTCGGTGCTGAGTTGGATACTTACCGCCGAACGCGCCATAAAGTTAACCGACCACGGGAAACGCTCCGAGCGGAAGCCCGCTTTTTCAAGGAGGGTCACCGCTTGTTCAACCGATTCAATAGCGACAACCAAATCCACATCCTGTGTAACCATGGGGTGTTCCGCCCAATGATTGACGGCCACACCGTCCATGATGCACCAACGCAAATCCGCTTGTTCCAAGAGGGCCACCAGTCGCATCACATCATCCGTACCGCCGGATGTTTGCCAGTCGTAAAATTGCTTGGATGTCATACAATAAACCTAAAGGCACAACGTGGGGTTTTCAATTCTAAAGTGCCCATCCAATTTCCCTTGGGTCAAGTGGTTTTGTGCCAGAGCAGGACGGCGACGATGCAGGCGAGTCCGTTGGCGAGGGCGATGGCGGTGAAAAGGCCGTGAAGCCCGAAAAGGTGGTTGCCGGCGTGGGCGAGAGGAATCATGAAAAGGAAAAAGCGGGAGAGGAACACGACGCTGGAGAGGAGGGGCTTCCGCTCGGCGTTGAAGGCGGAGGTGAACTGAAGCTGCCAGCCAAAGACGCCGTAGCAGGCCGGAACCACCATCAGATAGAGGACAATCCAGCGCAGCACCTCGGGATCGCGGCTGAAACGGGAGGCCACCCAGGGCGCAGTCAGGGCGGCCATGGCCCAGAGCAGCAGTCCGAGGCTCAAACAGAATTTTCCGCTGAATCTGAGGGCGTCCTGAATGCGGTCCTTGCGTCCGGCACCGTGATTTTGGCCCACAAACGGGGCCATGACGGTGCTCATGGCGAAACAGGTGTCGACCAGATTGAACAGCATGTTGGCCAGGAGGCCGACCGTCATGGGCAAAGTCATGCGGATCAGCGAAGCGCCGACCGGGGCGGTGACCAGGGCTGCGGTGGAAGGGGAAGACACCCGCCGCACTTACGCCGGAGCCTGC
>CAZCFM010000057.1:10786-22296 GCA_964497855.1 uncultured Verrucomicrobiota bacterium
GACCAGGGCTGCGGTGGAAGGGGAAGACACCCGCCGCACTTACGCCGGAGCCTGCGGCAGGATGCCCGCGTAGTAGAGGGCGCGGGCGTCGGACTCGTTCCGCAGGACAGGAAGGGCCGCTTCGACCTGGGTGCGGACGACCTGTTGGCGGAGGTGGGTTTGGATCGCTTCGGCGGAGGCGGAGGCCTGCCAGGTGTTGAGGAAGGGGAACACTTTGGCGTCGAACCAAAGGGCGAGCCACTCGCCGCTGTCGGAGGCGGGAATGAGGGCGCAGGGGTTTTCCTTGGGGCCTTCCGCGAGTTTGCGGAGCTGGGCGTGGGTGAGGGCGTTGGAAATGCCACGGATCAGCAGCAGGGCTTCGATGCCTTCGGCGGCCAGTTTTTCACGGAGTTGCGTGAAGCGCTGGGCGGCGGATTCGGAGCTGTCGCCCACCACTTCAACGCCGGAGGGCTGCCCGGCGAGGGCTGTGGATTCCGGGCCGCCGATGAAGTAGATTTTCTGGGCGCAGGGATAGGACTGGGCGATTTCGAGATTGATGCGGAACTGTTCGCGTTGCGCGTAGGCGACGTAGTCTGAAACGGCTTCGCCCGGAGCAAAGGCGTCGTGTCCGAAGAGAATCAGGGCGGTGGCTTTGCGGCGCAGGCGGACCGTGTCGATTGCGTCGGTCTTGCGGAAGTGCCAGGCGGCCCGGAGGTCATCGAGGAGTTCGTGGAAAGCGTCGGCGTGTTGGGCCCCAGGGCGCGGGGTGAGGACAACGTCCTGCGGGAGGCTGCGGATTTTGGCCCCGGCCTGGCGCAGACGTTGCAGGAAGGCCAGCCAGATGAAATCCGCAACCGGTCGGAATCCGTCGATTTCCAGGAAGAGGGCGCGGCGAACGGCGGCTCCGCTGAGGACGGTGGGACCGCCGAGGCCGGACTGACCGAGGGAGAGGAGGATGCTGCGGAGATTGGCGGCCCAGGGGAAAGCGGGGTCTTCTTCGCGGAGGCGGCATTGGACAGCGTCGGCCCCTTTTTCGAAGGCGGTCACGAGGCTTTTGGTCCAGCCGCGCGCGGGAACGGAGCCGGGTTGGAGGAAGAAAAGAATGTCGCCCGTGGCCTGGGCGGCGGCTTCGCTCAGGGCCGAGGCGGCGAGGCGTGCCGCCGGGCAGACAAGGGTCACCCAGTCCAGCTCTGCGGCGACGGAGGGGCTGCCGTCGGCGCTGCCCAGATCCACGACGAGGACTTCGAGGCCTTCTTTTTCGGGTACAAGGGCTCGCAAGCTGCGTTGGAGGGCTTCGCGCTGATTAAAAACGGGTATGAGGACGGAAATGTTCATAGGGAAAGACAATCCCATATTCGACGGGGCTTTCAAGTCCGTTTTTCTCTTTTTGGCGGAGGAGGGGTTGATTTGCCCGCTGGGAACGTTAGGGACGCAGGAATGTCTGCTCTGCGCCATCGCCTGGAATATGCCCTTTTCCGTCTCCTTCGCGGGAGTCTTGCGTTGTTGCCCCTGCGACTGGCGACCCGCGTGCTGGGGGGCTTGTTGTGGCTGGCGCAGGAAGGATTTGGCTGGCGGAAAGCGGAGACCCATCGCCGCATCGCGCAGATTTTCCCGCAGAAAAACGATGCCGATCTGCGTCAGATCCGGCGCCTGGCCCTGCGAAATCTGGCCTCGAATGTGATGGAACTCCTGCGTCCGGAGCGCGTGAGCCTGCTGCCCTGCATGGCGGAGACCCTCGCGGCGGTGCAGGAGGCGCGCAAGGCCGGACGGGGAGTGTTGTTGGTGATTGCCCACAGTGGAAATTGGGATCTGGCGGGCATCGTGGCCGCCCGCCAACACATTCCCATCTGTTTTATCGCCCGCCAACAGAAAAACCAACGCATGTACCGCGAATTGCTCCGCACCCGCGAGGCGGGGGGCGGGACGGTGGTTGATCGCGACGACCCCGGGCTGCTGCGCAAACTCCTCGGGTTCCTGGCGGACAATGGTGTGGTGGCGATTCTGATCGATATCCGCTCGCGTCAGGCGGGGGACATCTATCGTTTTCTCGGTCATCCGGCACCCCTCGCCAATGGCCTCGGATTGCTTGCCGCCAAATCCGGCGCGGAGGTTCTGCCCATTTTTCTTGGACGTGACCGGCAGGGCCAACACGAATGGAAACCTTTTCCCGCTCGGCGTCTGCGCCCCGACGACCCTAAAACAGCCCGGCGCGACCTTCTGCAAAGCTGCCTCGACGACCTCAGTCCTGAAATCCTGCGCAACCCTGAAAGTTATTTCTGGTTCAACAAACGCTGGGTGCTCGAAGCGCACTGAGGCCCGGGGACCGTTGTCATAGTAGTCGCCTCTGTCCCCAGAGGCGAATCGTAATATTGCAACAGCTAAAATATTGAATCTACGGACCGGGCCGGGTTTTCGCTTGATAATGTAGGTGGGGCTCCTAGGGTTCTGTTATGATGTTTCAATGCGTTGGATTGTTGTGTGCCGCGGTTTTCGCGGCTGACCTGTCGGCGGCTCCCAAAACGGGGGAGCTGGAGCGTTTGCGGACGGAAGTGGATGAATTGCGGATGGTGGTGCGCACCTTGCGTTCGGACAACCAGCGGCTGGAGTCGCGGAATGAGCGATTGATGGAAGACATCCGTTTGCTGGGACGTCAGATCGAGGCGATGCGTTCGACTCCTGTGGTGTCGACGGCGGAGCCCGCGGCCCCGGAACCGGTGAAGGAGGCGGGGTTGCCCATCGTCTATGTGAACGCTCAGATGCATATTATGATTGTGGAGGGCTCCACGGACGGTCTGAAGGTGGGAGATCCGGGCCGGGTACTTCGGGAGGGAGGGGCGGTGCTGGGCGTGGTGAAGATCAGTGACATCAAGCCGATGCAGGCGGTGCTGGATTTGGATCCCGCTTCCTTGGCGGAAGGGGGACTGTATCCGAAAGTCGGTGACAGGGTGCTGCTGCCATGAGCGAAGAGTTCCGGGAAGAAATCCGTTTGTCGATTCCGGCGGCGTTGGCGGCGGAGGCGGCGGGCGTGGTGGCGAAGGAGGCCGAGGAGCGGATGCGTTGGGTGATCCGCTGGTCGGCGGACAACGTGGAGCGAGGTGAAGGCCCCTTTGCGGCGGCGGTGTTTGATGTGGAGAGTGGGCGCTGTGTGTCGGCGGGAGTCAACCGGGTGGTGAGCGGCTGTTGCAGTGCGGCGCATGCGGAAATGATGGCGCTGATGCTGGCGCAACAGGCGCTGGGGCATTTCAGTTTGGCGGAGAAAGGGCGTTTTGTGTTGAGCAGCAGTGCGCAGCCCTGTGCGCAATGTTTTGGGGCGATTCCCTGGTCGGGGGTGATTGCCCTGGAGTACGGGGCGTCGCGCGAGGATGTGGAGGCGATTGGATTCGACGAAGGTCCGGTGCATCCGGCCTGGAGGGAAGAACTGGAGGCTCGGGGCATTCAGGTCAGCGGTCCACTTTTGCAAACAGAGGCGGCGGAAGTCTTGCAGGCCTATGCGCGAAGGGGCGGAGAGGTGTATAATGGGTGAAGGTTGGAAGGTTGGAAAGTTGAAGAGGGTTTCTGGTTCCAAGTTTCTGGTTTCTGGTTGAAGAGAAGAGTCCCCCCACTCCGCACTCCGCACTCCGCACTTCTTCCTCCCCCACTCGTCACTCTACACTCTCCCCCTACGCCAGCCAAAGCGCTGCGGAGAGGCTTAGGATGGAAAAAAGAGTGGTTGCGGCGATGGCGGCGGCCCCGAGATCGCGGTCGCCATCCAGCTGATCCACCAGCACGTAGGAGGCGACGGCGGTGGGGCAGGCACTCATCACCATGACCACAAGCGTGCTGATGGCGTCCACCTGCAACAGTCTGCACACCAGAAAAGCCAAGGGAATCGGAGCGACATTTTTTATCAGGCAGATGCCAACGATGCCGCGTCCAAAGTGATGCCATGGCAGAGCGGCGATGCGCGCGCCAATGGCCAGCAGGGCCAGCGGAAACGCAGCCTCGCCCAGGGGGTTGATGATGCGACCGAGCAGAGCCGGGGTGGGTAACCTTAGAAAGTTCCATCCCAGACCGAGCAGGCAGCCGATCACCAGGGGGTTGCGGAACATGCCCCGCATCCAGGTGCGAAGGGGATGGAATTCGGACGTGTGGCGCCGGTCCCCTTCCAGCACCAAAACACCGAGCAGGTTGTAGAGCAGCACCGACGGCGTGAGAATCACCGCCGCGATGCCCATGGCCTGCGACAGGGTTTCGGGAGGGACATCGCGCAGCGCGAAACGGATGATGGGAAGGCCAACGTAGGCGTTGTTGGATCGAAAACACGCTTGCAGAAAGGTTCCCTTGGAGCGGCGGGCCAATTTGAACAGGGGAAACACGAGGAGTCCACACACCCAAAGAAGCAGAACCACCAGAAGCATGGCCCCAACCCCGCGCAGGGCGGAGCTGTCAATCGCCTTCGCCGTGGCCGTGTTCCAGGTGAGGAACACCGGAAGGAACACCCAGTAGCAGAGTTTGTTCAGCGCGTTTTCCATGGACGCATCCATGAAGCCGATCTTGCGCAGGGCGGCACCAAGGCCCATCAGGGTAAACACCGGCAGAATGGTCTGGAAAATATCCCACATCGTCTCAGATCCCCGAATCCGCGTCGATGATGCCCACGAGAAGGAGAAGAACGGTGATCACGGCCAGGGCAATCCGGTAATACCCGAAGATTTCGAGACCGTGTTTTTTCAGGTAGGCCACCATTCCTTTGACGGCGATCCACGCGGAAACCCCCGCCACCGCCACACCCAGGAGCAGGTTGGGAAGCCCCAGCATTTGCACCATTTCCGCGCCTCCACCGAGCAACTTGTAACCGGTGGCGGCGCCGAGTGTGAGCATTCCCAGCAGAAAACTGAAAATCACGGAATCTTTCAGCGTGAGCCCGACCAGACGTCCGCCGAGAATGGTCACGAGGCTTCGGCTGGTGCCAGGCCACATGGCGACGACCTGCAAACATCCGATGATCAGCGCCTTGCGCAGGGTCAGGTCTTTCAATTCCAGACCTTTGGTGTCCGGGCCGTCCTTGGAGCGGTGTCCCCAGTGCACCAGCGCCACTCCGCCCACCAGCCAGGCGAAGCTGGTCGGCCAGAGGCCAAAAAGATAGGTGTCAATCCAGGATTCCATGAGCAGCCCCACGAGCGCGGCGGGCAGGAAGGCGACGGACACGTTCCGCAGGAGTTTGGCTCCCTCTGCGTGTTTGCCCAGCAGCCCCAGAAACATCTGCCACAGGTAGGAACCGTACACCGCGACGACGGCTAGAATGGCCCCGACTTGGATGACGACAAGGTAGGTGTTGATGGCCGCGCGGGCTTCCTCCGTCTCGCCCAGACCGAGAAGCTGCCTCGCGAGAATGAGATGCCCGGTGCTGCTCACCGGCAAAAACTCGGTCAGACCCTCCACAATTCCCAGAATCACGGCTTCAAAACTGGTCATACGCCCCCCTCCGCCGGGTGTTCGGGACGAGGGAAACGGGGTTTGTGGGGCGTTTGAGTGAGAATGGAGCTGTTGTGCATGGTTCGCGGCGAAGACTGCCCGGCGAAATGCGTTGGGACAATCCTTTTTATCAAAATTTTCGTGCTTGATAAAATGAGAAAAAAAACAGAAGGTCTGCAAATCCGTTTCGCAAACCATGTTAATTTCCCAAATCTTGGAAGACGATTTATGTCGCGTATTCTTTTAGTGGATGACGAACCAAGCATCCTGAGTGTGTTGTCCCAGCTCCTGAAAGGTCAGGGATTCGAGACGCAGCCGGCGCTTGGAGGCGCCAAGGCGGCGGAACTCCTGCGTTCGGAAAGTTTCGACCTGATGATTTCCGACATTCGGATGACGCCGGTGGATGGATTGGAGTTGTTGAAGACCGCGAAGGCCCTGCATCCGTCGATGGCGGTGATGATGATCACGGCCTACGGTTCAGTGGAATCGGCGGTGGAGGCGATGAAAATGGGGGCCTTCGACTACGTGACCAAGCCCTTCAAGGTGGATGAGTTGTTGATCACGGTGCAGCGGGCGCTGGAGTATCGTCGGGCGATTTCGGAAAACCTTCGGTTGAAGGCCCAGTTGGAGGCGCGCTACGGCTTTGAGAATCTGGTGGCGGAAAGCGCGGCGATGCGGAAGGTGTGCGCGATGATTGAGCGGGTGGCGCCGACGGATCAGACGGTGTTGTTGAGCGGCGAGAGCGGAACGGGCAAAGAGGTGGTGGCCAAGGCCATCCACGCGCTCAGCGTGCGCAAGCAGAAAACCTTTGTCCCGCTGAACTGCGCGGCCCTGCCGGAACCCCTGCTGGAGTCGGAGCTGTTTGGACATGTCAAAGGGTCCTTCACGGGCGCATCCGGCGACAAGGAAGGCCTGTTCGAAGTGGCCAGTGGCGGCACCATTTTCCTCGATGAGATCGGTTCAATGTCCCTCAACCTCCAGAGCAAACTGCTGCGGGTCCTGCAGGAAAAGGAAATCCGCAGGGTGGGTGGAATCCGTCAGATTGCCGTCGATCCGCGGGTGATTGCGGCGTCACACGACAATCTGGAGGAGATGATCGCGTCGGGGCGTTTCCGCGAAGACTTGTACTATCGTCTGAGTGTGATTCCGCTGCACATCCCGGCGTTGCGGGAGCGACCCGACGATATCCTGCCGCTGGCCTACCATTTCCTGCGCCGGGTTGTGCAGGGCTCCGGAGCGGCGATTCCCGAACTGTCGCCCGAAGTGCAGGAAATTCTGGAGGGCTACGCGTGGCCGGGCAATGTGCGCGAACTGGAGAACGCCATCCGACATGCCTGCACCTTTGCCGACGGCGGGGTGGTGCATCCGGGCGACCTGCCGGCGCGGGTGGTGGGTCGTTCGGGCAACAAAGCCAAGACCACAGCCTCGGCCAGCGCGAACCATGCCGGCAAATCCTTGAAAAGTTTTCTCCGGGAAATGGAAAAAGAGTTTATATCCCAGTCCATTCGGGAACACGGGGGCGACAAAGACGCGGCGGCGCGGGCCCTCAAAGTCAGTTTGGCCACCTTGTACCGCAAAATGCCGGAACCCGCCGGATGAGTGCGCTGTCGTCCGAGTGGGTGCTTGTGCGGATCAAAGGTCTGCTGCCGACCCCTGGCGGAGCGGGGATTTTTCTGGAGGCGGAGGACAAAATCATTTCGATTTTCATCGATCCAATGGTGGGGAGAGCGCTGGCGCTGGGAATTGCCGGGGAAGAAGCCCCGCGTCCGTTGACGCATGATCTGATGCTTTCCGTGTTTGCCGGGCTGGGGATTCAGGTCAAGCAGGTGCGCATTCCGCACTGCGAGGACGGCACCTATTACGCGGTGCTTTGCCTGGAGCAGGAAAACGAACTCGGCAAGTCGGTCGTGGAAGTGGACGCCCGACCCAGCGACTGCCTGGTGCTGGCCGCGCGCTGCTCCGCCCCCGTCTACGTCGCCCGCTCCGTCTGGGACGCGGAAGAAGGCGTCCGCTTCGACGAGTGAGACGTTGGGCATATTCGCTTGTCAATCCGGCTTTGGGGGGCTATGTTCGCGCCTCAACTTAAACGATCTTCAGGGCAGGGTGATCCGTCGGCAACGGCGGAAATTCCTGACCGGCGGTGTCAGCCCGCGACTCCCCGCCTCAGCGGGGACTGATGGGGCTCAGTTCCGGATTCCGGAATCAGGCCCAGCCGACCGTACAGTCGGGATAAAAGAAGATCGACCGCTCCGGAGCTGTTTTTTTCCCGGAGCTGGCTCGCTTTGCCCTGTGGATTCATACAAAAGGCAAATCCATGTCATCGGCGCAAAGCATACCTGAATCCCCCTCCTCCGTATTCGATTCCATCGAAGACGTCATCGCCGCGCTCGCCCTCGGCGAAATGGTGGTGATTGCCGACGATGAAAACCGCGAAAACGAAGGCGATCTCGTCTGCGCCGCCGATGCCGTGACGCCCGAGATCATCAATTTCATGGCCACCAAAGGCCGCGGCCTGATCTGTGTGACGCTGCAAGCGCCCGACCTGGGTCGTTTGGGCATTGGGGACATGCGCCATGCCGGCGACGAAGGCGTGCCGGTGCGCACCGCGTTTATGGAATCCGTGGACGCCAAAGAGGGCATCAGCACGGGCATCAGCGCGGCGGACCGGGCCCGCACCGTGCGCGTCATGGCCGATCCCAACAGCGGTGCGGGCGACCTGGTGCGTCCGGGCCACATGTTTCCGATCAAGGCCCATCCGCGCGGCGTGCTGGGCCGCGCCGGGCACACCGAGGCGTCGGTCGACCTCGCCCGCATGGCCGGCCGCCGTCCCGCCGGGCTGATTTGCGAAATCATCAACGACGACGGCGAAATGGCTCGTTTTCCGGATTTGCTGCGCTTTGCCCGGACACACGGACTGAAATTCGGTTCCGTGGCCCAGATCATCGAATACCGTCAGGAGCGCGAAGGCGAGGTCACCTCCGAGGGCGAGGTGCGCCTGCCCACGCCCTACGGCGATTTCCAGTGCCGCATCTACCGATCGTCGCTCGACGACAAAGAGCACCTGGCCCTCTACACCGGCGACCTGCGCGGCGGCGAGCCCCCGCTGGTGCGCGTCCACAGCGAATGCCTCACCGGCGATGTGCTGCATTCGATGCGCTGCGACTGCGGCGAACAGCTCAAAGAATGCATGAAACGCGTGCAGGCGGCGGGACGCGGGGTGATCCTCTACATGCGCCAGGAAGGACGCGGCATCGGACTCGGCGCCAAACTCAAAGCCTACGTCCTGCAAGATCAGGGGCTCGACACTGTGGATGCCAATCTGCATCTGGGCTTTGGCGCCGACCAGCGCGAATACCGCTCCAGCGCCCTCATTCTCCGCGACCTCGGCGTCGAACGCATCCGGCTGCTCACCAACAATCCGGCCAAGATCGACGGCCTTTCCCGCAACGGCATCGAGGTCGTCGAACGCATCTCTGTCATCGTCGCCGGAAACCCCCACAACGCCCGTTACCTCGAAACCAAACGCACCCGCCTGGGACATTTGCTCTGATTCAGGAATCCTGCCCATGAAAAAAACCTTTTCGTTTGATACCTCCGAAGGCCTTCCCGCGTTGCCGGAAGGCGTCACCCAGTTGCGCGGCAGCCACGATGGACGCGGCAAACGCATCGGCATCGCCGTCGCGCGCTTCAACATCGGCCTCACCGGCGCGCTCGTGTCCTCGGCCGTGGAGGCCCTCCTGGCCAACGGCGTGCGCAGCGAAGACATTGCCGTCGCCTGGGTGCCCGGCAGTTTCGAACTGCCCCTCGCCCTCAAGCGCCTCGCCCTCTCCGGCTCCTACGACGCCCTGATTGCCCTCGGCGTGGTGATCGACGGCGAAACGCGGCACGCGGAACTCATTCTGACCTCCATCTCCCGCGCCTTTGTGCAGCTTTCTCTCGAATTGAATTGTCCGGTGATCGACTCGGTGGTAAGCGCACGGACCCCTGAACAGGCGGAAGCCCGGTGTCTCACCGGTGACCTGAGCCGCGGCGCCTACGCCGCCCTCGCCGCCCTGGAAATCTGTTCTTCGAGAAAAACCACCCCATGACCACTGGCGCCCCCAACCGACATCTGCTCCGCCTCTGGGCCGTGCAGTTTCTCTTCCAACGCGACTACAATCAAACCGACACCTGGGAAGAAGCGCTGGACCTCTTTCTTGTCGACAAAAGCAAAAAAATGTCCCGCAAAATGCAGGCGTTTTTCGTCGAACGCATTGACGGCGTGAGCATGAATCTGGAGGCCATCGACAGCCAGATCAAACGCCATTCCGACAATTGGGACCTGCACCGCATGGGCGGCGTGGACCGCAATGTGCTGCGCCTCGGATTCTACGAGCTGCTGCACTGCGAAGATGTTCCCCCCGTCGTCGCCGTCAATGAGGCCGTGCAACTCGCCAAGGAACTGAGTTCCGACGAAAGCGGCAAATTCGTCAATGGCATTCTCGACAAGCTCATCCGCAAACTCGACCGTCCGCTCCGGCAGGGCGTTCCCCGCGAGGAGGCCTAGGATCATGGTCAGTTGGCTCAGCGCCCTCCGAAAAACCCGCGATGTGTTCGTCGGCGCCCTGCAAGGGGTGATCAGCGACGGAAAACAAGTGGACGAGATGACTCTGGAGGAACTGGAGTCCGCCCTGCTTCGCGCCGATCTCCCGCCGCGCCTGGTCGCAGAACTGGTGTCCGACCTGGAGGCCAATCCCGTCCTCACCGGCAAAAGCCCCCGCGCCGTCCTCAAACAAAGCCTCGCCAAAAAAGTGCTCGCCGCGCCGGGCGACCCTTTTGCTTTCCCCTTCAAACCCGCCTGCGTGCTCCTCCTCGGCGTCAACGGTGCCGGCAAAACCACCACCAGCGCCAAACTCGCCTGGCGCGCCCGTGAACAGGGACGCAACGTGATTCTCGGGGCCGCCGACACCTTCCGCGCCGCCGGCACAGAACAGCTTCGTCTCTGGGGCGAACGCCTCGGCGTCTCCGTGGTTTCCGGACGACAGGGCGCCGACGCCTCCTCCGTCGCCTACGACGCCCTCGACGCCGCCCACGCCCGCGGCGCCGACCTCCTCTTTATCGACACCGCCGGCCGCATGCACACCAAGAGCCACCTCATGGACGAGCTCCAGAAAATGGTGCGCGCCCTGCAAAAACGCGATCCCGCCGCCCCGCACGCCGTGTGGATGATTCTCGACGCCAGTCTCGGGCAAAATTCCCTCAACCAGGCCGTCGTTTTCCACAAAGCCGTGCCCCTCACCGGTCTGATTCTGACCAAACTCGACGGCTCCAGCAAGGCCGGTTTCCTCTTCAACATCCAGCGGGAACTCCCCGGCGTCCCCGTGCTCTTCTCCGGTCTCGGCGAGGCCAAGGAAGATCTCGTCCCCTTCGATCCCTCCGCCTTCCTCGACGGCCTGCTGGCCGCGCCCGGCGATGACGACTGAGCCCGACATCTTCATGCGCGAAGCCCTGGCCGAAGCGGTCAAGGGCCTGGGCCTCACCGCGCCCAATCCCGCCGTCGGGGCCGTGGTGGTGAAAAACGGTAAAATCATCGGACGCGGGTTTCACGCCAAAGCCGGAACGCCGCACGCGGAACCCATCGCCCTGCGCGAAGCGGGCGCGGCGGCCAACGGCGCGGACCTCTACGTCACGCTCGAACCCTGCTGCACCCACGGACGCACGCCGCCCTGCACCGACGCCATCCTCACCGCCGGCATTCGCCGCGTGTGCATCGGATGCCTCGATCCCAACCCCGCCCACGCCGGACGCGGACCGGAACTGTTGCGCGCCGCCGGCATCGAAGTCACCACCGGCCTTCTCGAGGCCGAATGCCGCCGCGTCATCCGCGGATTCGCACGCGTGCAGGAATGCGGACTGCCCTTCGTCACCCTCAAACTCGCCTGCACCCTCGACGGACGCATCGCCGACGCCTCCGGACACTCGCAGTGGATCAGCGGACCCGCCTCCCGCGAACGCGTGCAGGCCCTCCGCCGCGAAGCCGATGCCATTCTCGTGGGCACGGAAACGCTGCGCAAGGACAATCCCTCCCTCACCCCGCG
>CAZCFM010000058.1:0-21935 GCA_964497855.1 uncultured Verrucomicrobiota bacterium
AAATCCTTAGCTGTCGCGACGGGTTCGGGGGTGGGGGGATTCATTTCCGGGCCTCCAGCAGTGATTTGCCTTTGAGGGTGAGGCGGTATTTCTGGAGGCGGCTGTTGGGCTTGTCGGGGAGGGTCATTTCAAGGAGCGCAGCTGCCAGGGCTGGCTCCAGATATTTCTTCCTAAAATTTTCTTCACCACGCAGGGCCATCGCTTCCTGCAACTCCCTCCGGGTCATTTCCGCATGTACCTGCGAAAGGAGACGGACGACTTCCCCTGTGACTTCCCCTGTGACTTCCCCTGTGACTTCCCCTGTGAGTTGTGCATGGTTATCCTTGGATGTGTTTCGGGGAGGGGCCAGAAGCGGAACGACAACTTTGAACATAGCGCCGTCCTCGAAAACCGGAAGTCCCGCGCCGGGAGCGTAGTGGGGCAGGTAGCGGTTGACTTTGCGGACGCCGGAGCCTAGCTCCTCGTAACGGCCCAGTTGGATCATGAATTTGCAGAGGGTCGGGTTTTTGGGGAAGGGCGTGAAGTTGCCGGGATCGATGCGACCATGAAGGTGGGGGACGTTGGGATTTTGGAGTTCGACCCGGTCGCGGTAGATCACGAGGGTGGCGGGGGCGGCGCTGGTGTATTCGCGGTGGGCGATGATGTTGGCGACCAGTTCCCGGAAAATAATGCTGCGCAGGCTGAGGCTGCTGGTGCCCTCCAGATAGAAGGGATCGTCGAGGTGCTTCTCCACAAATCCCATGAGGAGGTCGAAGGCATCGATCAGGTTGCCGCGGACGGTGAGGCGGTCGTCGAAACGTTCAGTGTCGCGGCGGCGCAGGAGTGCGTCAAACTTGTAGCCGGGAACGATGCTCTGGATGGTGGTGTCCTGGCCGAACATGAGGGCAGCGGCGAGGGTATAGCCGGGGAGTCCGGTGTTGTAGTCCTGGCGGACGAAACCGGCGACCTTGAGGAGTTCCTCCGGCGGGAGCGTGGCCCAGGGGTGCTGGGGTTGCCTGGCCAGCATGAGTTTGCGGGCTTTTTCGAAGAGGGCGGGATCCAGGTCTTTCATGCCCAGATAGGGATACACACGTTGTTCGGTGTAGAAGCTGAGCTTGCGGTTCATGAGCCCGGCGAGTCGGTTCACCCCCTGGATGCGGTAATCGCCATCCTCGCTGCGGAGGAAGACGGCTCCGCACGTGTGAATTCCAGATTGAGCCCTTCATGTGCACCGAATGGGGTTTCAGGAATCATTGCCGGGCCTCCAGGAGGGTTTTGCCTTTGGGGGTGATTTCCTGCGGTTGCTTGATTAAATTCTCATCTGCAAAAATCTGGTGGAGTTCCTCGTTCCTGAATGGAAATATTTCGAAATCCCTGTTTTGCAGCTTTTCGCTGAAGGTTCGAAGCTTACTGATTGTAGCGCACACATCACGACTTTCTCCAAATTCCACTATGAATTGCATGGCAATCCTCTGTGAATCCATCTCGTGTCCATCCAGGTTGTCGGATGAAGACCTTGCCCCGTTTACTGCGATATCCGCCATGCGTATGGCTTGATGGAAACCAGAATGAAAACACCAGCTACTAAAAGCTGTTTCATAGGCCTTTTCGGATGCCACGGTCACCCATTCACCTTTTTCAGAGTCCTCGATCATCAATCTTTTACTCAGTTCCGTATCGATAGTTTTGTGAAACCATACAGGAAATCCGAATACACATGTGGCGTATCGTTGTTTTCCAGTGTGGGTGTTCCAGTCGACCCGCCAACTGAAACTGATTCCATATGCGTGAAATAAACCTAAAAGAACGCACACAATCAACACGACTTTTCCGAAGCGTTTGCGGCGAAAGAACCAGCTGAAGAGTAACGCGTGCAACAAAAAAAGGATGTAGATCTCCGACGGATCCATTAAACTATATATGATATCTGAAATTATTCTCATCATGGTGGGCTGCCAAATACTTTATCAGATGTAGAGATCCTCCCGGTCAAGTGGATCAACTGTTACAATTGGGGTTGTGTTTTTGAGGGTGGGTGAGTTTTTGGAAAAAAAACGCCGCCTTGTCAATGTATGAATGCTTTCAGGAAAAGCGTCCATGTTTGACTCAACAAAATGCTTCAACTTCTCAAAGACCAACCCATTGCCCGCAAAGGAATGATCCCAGAGGCTGACCGTAAACGTTTTGTCATTGAAGTTTGCCCGGATGAATTCATTCCTCTTGTCAATCTGGAGCTCAGGATGGTCGAATGGAAAAGAGGCAACCGCTCTCTCAAGGCAGCAGGCGGCATGATCGGCCCCGATGCGTCGATATGCGTCCACAAACAAGGAATAGGAAGGGGTGCCGGGGAAATCACATTCAAAGAAATGCGTCAGGCTCCCGTTGTCTATCAGGCCTTGCGCCGACCATACGGCCAGGAATGTGCGATAGGGTTCGGAGAGATCCTGAATGCGTCCGCCGACAGCATCCAGGCGCTCTGCTGCCACCGTGGCTGCCCTGGTGAGTTTCAGCATTCCCCCGCGTCCTTCAAAATCTGTAACTTGAGTGATCGGCTAAGATAAAAACCAGCTTTTTTCTCCACATCCTCAATGAGCGGAGCCACCGCCTGGATCAGTCCTTTGGATTTTGCCATCAGGAAAACTCCCATCAGACCGATGACGGGGACCGAACGTATCGTTGCGTACTTTCTGCCCAGGGATTCATCAATCAGGAGAATGTCGGCGTTGTGCTCAATGGCCAAGACGATGGCCTCCGCCTCACCGGCATCCAAGGTTTCGAGAAGCTTGTCAACCGCCTGTCTATTTCCGATCAGACATTGCTTCAAAAATGGATGATAGCGAACTTCCGGATGGTACTCTTGGAGTTCTAGCCAGACGGCATTCGGCACCAGGATCTCCCCGTAGAGTTGATGGAGCAAAGACAAGCTACCCACCGTCAACAAAGTGGATATGGGTGAGGTGTCGCTTACAACGATCACGCCTGTTCTCTCACCAGCTTCAGATCCTGTTCCCAGTCTTCCTGAGCGTAGTGCAGAGGAATTTGCAGGGCCCCAACGTGTTTTTGGAAACGAGGGGTGGGCATTCCGGCGATGCGGGCTGCTTTCCCAAGGGAGACTTTCCGGCCCGCGTACAAGCCAACGGCAAAATTCAGCTTCATCTCATCGGCGGAGAGATGCAGGGGCTCAATCAGGGAGTCGTCCAAAAGCAAGGTCATGGAAGGATTTTCATATCTTTTGAGGATTCCGCAAGGCTTTTCCTCAGGGAAAATCCCGTGGTTCCCGGCTCAGAGCTGCTTAAAGAAGTCGTTGCCTTTGTTGTCGACGACGATGAAGGCGGGGAAGTTGACGACTTTGATTTTGCGGATGGCCTCCATGCCGAGTTCGGGGAAGGCGACGGTTTCAACTTCTTTGATGTTGTCCTGCGCGAGAATGGCGGCGGGTCCGCCGATCGATCCGAGGTAGAAGCCTCCGTGGGTTTTGCAGGCGTCGGTCACGGCTTTGCTTCGGTTGCCTTTGGCGAGCATGACGAGACTGCCGCCCTGGCTTTGGAAGAGATCGACGTAGCTGTCCATGCGTCCGGCGGTGGTGGGGCCGAAACTGCCGCTGGCCATGCCTTCGGGGGTCTTGCTGGGTCCGGCGTAGTAGATCGGATGGTTCTTAAAGTACTCGGGCATGGGCTGGCCGGCGTCGAGCATTTCCTTTATCTTGGCGTGGGCGATGTCGCGGGCGACGATGAGGGTGCCGTTGAGGTTGAGCCGCGTTTTGATGGGGAAACGGTTGAGGATTTCGCGGACTTTGTCCATGCCCTGGTCGAGGTCGATGGTCACGGGCGGGGCCAAGTCGGGCGCGGCGGCGGGCAGGTATTTCTCGGGATGATATTCGAGCTGTTCGAGGAAAACGCCGTCGCGGGTGATCTTGGCTTTGATGTTGCGGTCGGCGCTGCAACTGACGCCGAGGCCGACGGGGCAGGAGGCGGCGTGGCGGGGCATGCGGATGACGCGGACGTCGTGGGCGAAGTATTTGCCGCCGAACTGGGCGCCGATTTTGCTGGTGGCGGCGAGATCGCCGATGCGTTTTTCCCATTCCGTGTCTCGGAAAGCGCGTCCTCCGGGGCTTCCGGTGGTCGGAAGATGGTCGAGGTAGCCGCAGGAGGCGAGTTTGGTGAGTTTCAGCGTGGTCTCGGCGGAGGTGCCGCCGATGACGAGGGCGAGGTGGTAGGGCGGGCAGGCGGAGGTGCCGAGGTCGCCGAGTTTTTCGGTGACGAATTTGATCAGGGATTCCTCGTTGAGCAGGCTTTTGGTCTGCTGGTAGAGGAAGGTTTTGTTGGCGGAGCCGCCGCCTTTGGCAACGAAGAGGAATTTGTACTCTTCGCCGTCGGTGGCGAGAATGTCGATCTGCGCGGGGAGGTTGCTGCGGGTGTTGGCCTCTTCGAACATGCTGAGGGGGGCGATCTGGGAGTAGCGGAGATTTTTCTCCTGGAAGGTGTGGTAGACGCCTCGGGAAAGGGCTTCTTCGTCGCCGCCGCCGGTCCAGACGCGCTGGCCCTTTTTGGCGAAAATGATGCAGGTGCCGGTGTCCTGGCAGGAGGGGAGCTGTCCGCCCTTGGCGACGACGGCGTTCTGGAGGAGGGTGTAGATGACGAAGCGGTCGTTGTCGCTGGCCTCGGGGTCCTGCAGTTCGCGGGCGAGCATCTCGAGGTGTTTGGCGCGGAGGAAGAAGGAGACGTCGGAAAAGGCCTCGCGGGCGAGCAGGGTGAGGGCGTCGGGATGCACTTTCAGCACGGGATGGCCGGCGAAACTGTCGACGCTGACGAAATCGGAGCTGAGTTTGCGATAGACGGTGTCGTCTTCGCCAAGTTGCAGGGTGGGTTCGTAATTGTAGTTTTCCATAAAAGCGGTTCCAGGGGGTGAGGGGTTCTGATTTGTTAAATCTTTGACGGATTGTCAAGCCCTACAGATGCGATTGACTTCGCGTTGGAGGCGGTGGCGCGTTTTGTGTTCGACGAAGCGGAGGACAAGGGGGTGGTCGGCGAGGGGGAAGTGTCGGCGGAAGCCGCTGGCGAAGGCGATGCGTTCGGGGCGGGGGAGGCGGCGGGGGACGGAGCCGTTGAGCTGGTAGAAGCTGCGGACGAGGGTCCAGAAGGGCACGCCGCCGCTGCGGATGTCTTCGAGGTCGATCCAGCAGAGGCTGCCTTGGGCGTCGAGGAGGAGGTTGCCGAGTTTGAGGTCGCGGTGGTAGAAGCCGGCGGCGTGGAGGCGGCGGATTTCGGCGCGGAGGTGGTGGCGGAGGGTGGCGCGCCGGGCGGGGGAAAGCCGGGGATAGTCGCGGCGGAGCTGGTCGCGGAGGGTGGTGACGCCGGGGAGGGCAGCGCTGATGAACCAGGCGTCGGTCACTTCGCCGTCGTGGAGGATTTCGAGCCAGCCGAGGGCTTCGGGGCAGGGAAGGCCGGCGTGCTGGAGGGCGAGGGATCCGGCCCAGGCGCGGCGGGCGCGGGAGATTTCGAGGCGGCGTTTCCAGGCGGAGGGGTTGGGGGCGAAGTGTTTGACGACGACGGCGCGTCCGAGGAGTTGGGTGGTGAAGACGCTGGCGCGGCGGCTGTGGTGGAGGGGGGCGGGGACGGCGGCGGAGAGGAGGGCGTGGTGGAGGGCGTCGACGGGAAGGTCGGGCGAGGGGTCCCAGTGTCCGCGAAGGCCCTTGTCGTCGGCGGGAGGCGGGCGCTGGAGGGCGCGTTTGTGGAGGAGGTGGAGGTGGAAGGATTTTTCGGCGAGGAGGCGGGAGTTCCAGAGGCGGACCCAGGTGAGCCAGGCGGGGTCGGCGCTGGCGAGGCGTTTGGCGAAGGCCAGGAGGAAGAGCAGGCGGAGGGAGGGGCTGGGCAGGGCGAAGGACCAGTCGGCGGCGAGGCGGAGGAGGTCTTCTTCGAGGGGGCGGCGTTCGGGCCAGGGGCTGGGGGCGGCGTCGGGTTCGGGTTGGAGGGCGATGCGTCCGTCGTGGATGCGGCTGAGATCTTCGCGGAGGGCGGAGAGGCTGCCGCCGGCGCGGACATGGCGGGCGCAGGCGTCGGCGGCGGCCCGGGCAAAGGCGCGGCGGAGGCGGTCGGGGAAATGACCCCGCCGGAGGGCGGCCAGTGGGCAGTCGGGCAGGACGGACGTGTGCATACCGCCGTTTCATCATGTGGAGAGGGGACTGGCAAGTCTGGGGACGGACTTTCGCGCTCAGGCGAGTTGGTCGATGTCGTGCAGGGGGAGAACCTGGATGCGTTTGTCGAGGGTGTAGGGCTGGTCGCCGGGATAGATCACCCAGAGGCGTTCGAGATCCAGGTCTACCACGGCGGATCGCATCGAGGGCGTCAAGCGGGGGGCATCCGCGAACTTGATTTCCGCGGCGAAGTTTTTTCCGCCGCGCATCCAGAACAGGTCGACTTCGGCCCCCGAATGTGTGGCCCAAAAAAAACACTCCTCCGCCCGCAAGCCCAGGGTTCGGATCAGGTTTTCCAGGACAAAACCCTCCCAGGAGGCACCCAGTTTGTTGTGGGTGTGCAAATCGCGTTCGTTGCCGATGTGCAGGAGTGCATGGAAGAGGCCTGAATCCCTCAGGTAGAGTTTGGGGCGTTTCACCAGACGTTTTCCCGCGTTGGTGTGCCAGGGGGACAGTAAACGGACCATGAAGGTGCCGGAGAGAATGTCCAGATAATGACGGGCGGTCATGTCGGAAATTCCAAACGAGCGGGCCAGCTCCGAATAATTCAAGACTTGTCCATGGTAGTGGGCCACCATGATCCAGAAGCGACGGAGCGTCTGCGCGGGAATCTGAATGCCCAATTGCGGGATGTCCCTCTCCAGAAAGGTGGTGATGTATTCCTGCCGCCACAGCAGGCTTTCCGCAGCACCCGGCGCCAGGTACGATCGGGGCAAGCCTCCTCTCACCCAAAGTTGTCGCCACATGTCGGCACCGACCTCCTCCAGGCCAAAACCCGTCAGCTCGTGGTATCCAATTCTTCCGGCGAGACTCTCGGAGGATTGACGGATCAACTCCCGGGAGGCGCTGCCCAAAATCAGGTAGCGTTGATCCGGATGCTGATCCACCAGATACCGCATCAAGGCAAACAACTCGGGCTTCCTCTGTATTTCGTCAATGACGACCAGACCCTCCAGAGACTCCAGCGTGGTTTGTGGCGTCGCCAGCATGGCCAAATCCCTTGGATTTTCCAGATCGAAGCGGTTCGAAGCCGGAAACGTCCCGGCCAACGTCGATTTTCCACACTGCCGTGGTCCCAGAATCGCCGTGACGGGAAACAACGATAAATAGGCTTCGACCCGACTTCTTTCGCGTTTTCGTTCGATCTGCATGGTGGAATGTAGCGCCTATGCATTGAAATATCAAGGACGGACTATGAATATTCAATGACAAGACTTTCGCAGCTTGACGCCCGGAACGACGGGTTCTATGCTGTTTGCATGACGGAGAGAGAACCCAAGGAATCATTTCCCAAAGCCCGGCCCAGCGCGTTTGCGGATGCCTCCCGGGCGGCGGAATTGTCCCGAAAATCCATGCCTGACAAACGCAAAGGGCCTGCCAAACTCCCACCGCTGCCGCCGATTTTGTCGGACGAAGACTGTGTGGAGGCGCGGCGTCGGACGGCGTTGGCGGAGAAGGCTCCGGTGCGTGCTCTTCGCCGGGAGGCCGATGGGGTGCGCGGGCTGTATGCGGTGGGGTCTGGGCAGAGGGAGGGGGAGTACGAAGTGGAATTCCGGGATCCGGGAGGTCGAAGCAACAGCTGCTCTTGTCCCGATTTTTGCATGAATCGTCTGGGCACCTGCAAACACGTGGAGCGTGTGCGGCAGGTGGTGGAGGCGCGGGGAAAACGGGTTTTCGCCCAGACCGCCGCCGACGCGCCGACGCGGGACCATGTGTGGGTGGACGCCTGCGGGGAAGAGCCCCGCCTGGCGTGGAGGCTTTCGGGGAAGCCGATGCCCGGACTGGCCACGTTGCTGGAGCGGCTGGCGGGGGAGAAGGCCGGATTGTTGCAGTCGGTCGCAGCGCTGAAGGCTTGGCGGGATGGATTGGGCGAAGCGGAGAATCGAGTGTGGATTTCCGGGCATATGGAGGGGTGGATGGAACGGGAACGGCGAAGTCGCGAGTTGGAGGCGCACCGCATCCTCTACGAAAAACAAGGCGGCGTGGAAGCGTTTTTGCGGGTGCCGTTGTATCCGTACCAGCGGGAGGGCATGATGTTTTTGGCGTTCCGGGGACGGGCGCTGCTGGCGGACGAGATGGGACTGGGCAAGACAGTGCAGGCCATTGCCGCAGCGGAACTGTTGCGCTCGCTGGGTCTGTTGGAGCGTGTGCTGGTGGTCTGCCCAACCTCGCTCAAGGCCGAGTGGGAGGAGCAGCTCGCGTTTTTCACGGGCAAACAGGCGCGGCTGCTCTACGGGGGACGCGCCGCGCGTTTGGACATCTACCGCGAACAGGACCCCTGGCTGGTCTGCAACTACGAGCAGGTGATCCGCGACGTGGACGACATCAACCAACGTTTTCTTCCCGACCTGGTGATCCTTGACGAGGCCCAGCGGATCAAGAACTGGCCCACGAAAACCGCCAAGTCGGTGAAGCGTCTGGCCTCGCCCTTTGCGTTCGTCCTGACGGGCACGCCGCTGGAGAACCGCATCGAGGAACTGTATTCGCTCTGCGAATTTGTCGATCCGCGGGTGCTGGGGCACTTGGAGCGTTTCCAGCGGGAGTTCTCTGCCTGGGACGAGGAGATGAAACGTTTTTATCCGCGCAATCTGCCCGAGCTGCACCGCCGCCTGAAGCCCATCCTGCTGCGCCGCCGCAAGGCCGAGGTCGAAAAAGATCTGCCTTCCCGCAGCGACAAAACCTATTTTGTGGGGATGACAGCGGAGCAACAGATTCGCTATGACGAGGTGTCGGACCAGGTGGCGCGGCTGCTGGCGGTGCTCAAGCGCCGCCGCCTCACGAAGGAGGAGCTGGACCGGCTGCAAATCCTGCTGGCCCAGATGCGCATGCTTTGCGACACGCCCTACATCATGGACCCTCAATGCCGCGACTGCCCCAAGCTTGAGGAACTGGAGGCGATTCTGGAGGAGGTGCTGGCGGAGCCGGACACGAAGATCATTCTGTTTTCGGAGTGGGTGCGGATGTTGGAGCTGGTGGTGGAGAGGCTGGAGCATCGGGGGATTGGGTTTGTGGAGCATCACGGAGGCATCCCGCAGCAACAACGGCGCGAACACATCCGCCGTTTCAAAAGCGATCCGGTGTGCCGCGTGTTTTTGTCGTCGGAGTCCGGTGGTGTTGGACTGAATTTGCAGAATGCCAGCGTGGTGATCAACCTCGATCTGCCCTGGAATCCGGCCAAGCTGGAGCAGCGGATTGCGCGGGCCTGGCGCAAACACCAGACGCGGGGCGTGCGGGTCATCCACCTCGTCACCTCCGCCTCTCTGGAAGAGGCGATGATTGGCAAGCTGGCGGCGAAAACGGCGCTTGCGGAGGCGGTGGTGGATGGCGTGGAGGCGGGACAGGATTTCCGCGGGGGTTCCGATTTCCTGCGGCGAA
The DNA here is from genome assembly GCA_964497855.1 of uncultured Verrucomicrobiota bacterium. Lineage (GTDB taxonomy): Bacteria > Verrucomicrobiota > Kiritimatiellia > SS1-B-03-39 > UBA6053 > CAYLNG01. The sequence continues at coordinate 9,548 of CAZCFM010000058.1, forward strand.
TGGTCGAAATTTTCGAGGATGTCGGCAAACGGACGGTGTCGCGTCCCAAGACCCTGGCGGAAAGTCTGCGGGCCCGTCATGGCGACGCATTGCTGGGGATGTTGGAGACGTCGGAGGGCGGCACGCGCATTGCGGTCGCGCGGGACGAAGCGGCGCTGGCGGCCCTGCGCCGGACGGTGGTGGAGGAGGACACGGCAGCGCCCCCGCTTCTGATCACGGCGGAGACGTTGGCCTTGCTGCGGCAATTGCGGGATGCCGGCGTGATTGCCTTTACCCAGCCCCTGGAGACGCGGGAGGCGCTGGCGGGTTTTGATCCCGGCCCGCTCGGCCCGCCGCCCGCTCCGGTGACCCATCCCGCCGAGGCCCAGACGAAGTGGCGCGAAGCACGGGATGCGCGCAGCGCGGCCGGGGCGCTGATGGGTGTCGGCCTGGTGGAGCTTGCCCGGCCCCACGTGGTAAACGCCCGGGCCAATGCCCTCGAATGCCTCTGGGTCTACCACACGGGACAGCCTCCGGGCGAAGACATCGCAGACGGGGACCTTCCATCGTGGCAGGCGGAAGACCCCTGTCCGGACACCTGGGATTGCGCGGACCTGTTGGCCTGGATCGGACGGGTGGAGTCGCGAATCGGCAAAAAAGTCTGATGACGGGTGGCTGTCAATGTACCAGCGCCTGTCCTCAGGCGCGACCACGTTGACCCAAGGACGCAATATTTCAACAGTTGCATTATTAAATATACCCAGGCGCGACCACGCTGCCCCAAGGACGGCACTGTGGACGGAATATTACAACAGCTGCATTATTAAATATACAATATTACAACAGTTGCATTATTAAATATACGACAATAGGCTGTAGGCTGAGGGGAGTGGCGGCGGGGGCATCGGCTTCGGGGTAGGGTGGTGTTGTGAAATTTCGGTGTGCAACACCGAAATTTCATGATAGGGATTTGATCCGGCAGGGAGCGGAGACCCTTGCAGGACGGATCGGGTTTGTGGAGGTCACTCCCTTCCATTTGGGAGAGACCGGAGAGAGTGAGCGTCTATGGACGCGGGGAGGATTTCCGCTGTCCTATCTGGCGGAGAACGAGGCCGTCAGTCATCGCTGGCGTGGCAATTATGTCAGGACTTTTCTGGAGCGGGACATTCCGGCCCTGGGGTTCCAGATTCCGCCCGCCAGCCTTCGGCGTTTCTGGATGATGGTCGCCCACATGCACGGGCAGGTTTTCAACGCCTCCGAACTGGGGCGCAGCCTGGGAGTGGCGGACACGACGGTGAAACGCTACTTGGATCTTCTTTGCGGAACCTTCATGCTGCGCAGTCTGCCTCCCTGGCATGAGAATATTGGCAAACGGCAGGTCAAGACCCCGAAAATCTATTTCCGGGACAGCGGAATTCTGCACTGCCTGATGGGCATTGGGGATCGCTCCGACCTCCTGACGCATCCGAGACTGGGGGCCTCTTGGGAGGGTTTTGCCATGGAACAGGCCATCCGCCGCCTCGGCGCTTCGGAGGAGGAACTGTATTTCTGGGGGGTGCACAGCCAGGGGGAATTGGACCTGTTGCTGCTGCGTGGAGGACGTCGCCACGGATTCGAGTTCAAGTACAGCGACCACCCTTCGGTCACCAAATCCCAGCGGATGGCCTTGGATGTTTTAAAGCTCGACCGCCTGCACATCTTTGTGCCGGGTGACAGCATGTATCCGCTGGAGGAACGGATCGCTGTGGTCGGATTTGATCGCCTCGCCCAGGTGGATCCCGGTTTGGGTGATTTGTGGTCCGGCGGCTCTTGAGGGGTGGATGCCGCTGTGTGCGTGGCCCCGCCTCCGTCAAGCCTTGGCGGGGTGGAATCTGATTTTCAGGCAATTTTGCGCGTCCGGGCATTGACAAAAGGGATTTTTTTTGTATTAACACGCCTCTCTCATCCACTTACGCCGATAACGGCGGAACCAAAACCCAACTGGAACCTGTATGCCCAATATCAAAAGCGCCAAAAAACGCATGCTGCAAAGCGAGCGCGCCAACAAACGCAACTCCGCCCACAAAAGCCGCGTCCGCAGCACCCGCAAGAAATTCCTTGCCGATGTCGAAGCCAAGAACATCGATGCCGCCAAACTCAGCTACTCCGAGTTCTGCTCGGTGCTGGACAAGGCCGCCAAGGCGGACGTGATCAAGAAAAACACCTCCGTGCGCAGCAAACGCCGTGGTGCGGAGAAACTTCGCGCCCTCAGCGCTCCCGCAGCTCCCGCAGCCCCTGCCGAATAAGGCAGCGCCCCGCCGCAGTGCAGCGCCATTCCCCCGCGAATCTTCGCGAGGGAATGGCGTTTTTGTGTTTACCACTGGACCTGAACGCTCAGGGCGAAGCTGCGGCCCGGGGCGGGAATTTCGTCGCCCAGGGCCAGGTCGCCCACCGGCAACACGGCTTCGCGCGTGAGGTGTTCGTGGTACTGGCGGTCGAAGAGGTTTTCGACGCCCGCCTCCAGACGGAGTCCGGGCCGGGGACTGAAGCCGCAGCGGAGGTGGAAGACGGCGAAGGAGGGTGTTTCGTCCTCGCCGAAATCGCGGTCGATCTGCGTCTGTTTGTGGGCGTGGCGCAGACCGAATTCCATCCAGGGATCGGAGGCGCTTTCGCGTTCCCAGCGGAGGGCGGCGGCGGTTTCGAGGGGCGGAATTTCGGGCAGGTCGTCGCCGGAGTCGGCGTTGCGTCCGCGCAGCCAGGCGGCGCGCAGCGGCAGGGTCCACTCGGGAGCGAGGCGGAGGAGGGCGGAGCTTTCCGCGCCCCAGAACTCGGCGTCCACGTTGCGGGTGCCGCGTAGGCGGTCGGCTTTGCCGTCGCCGTCGATGTCGAGACGCGCGAGCGTGACGGGCAGGGCGAAGTCGTCGACGCGGGAGGCGTGCAGGGCGAAGCCGAGGGCGTGGGGGCCAGCGCGGCCATCGAGGCGGAGTTCGATCTGGTGTTTGACTTCCGGATCGAGGGAGGGATTGCCGATGTTGTAGCCGCCGGGCTCCGGGGAGAAGGCGCGGTAGAGCTGGGTGAGGTTGGGCAGGGCGGCGACGCGGGAGAGGCCGATCTGCGAGGTCCACTGCGGCGTGAGCGGGCTTTCGAGGACGATGTTGCCGGAGACAAGACTGTCGTCGCGGCTGTCGTCGGGCTGCTCGGCGCCGCCGTAGGTTTCCCAGGAGTTGCGGATGGTGGTGGGGCCGATGGCCGGGCCGGGAACGATGCGGGCGTCGGCGTCGTCGGCCTGGGAGGCGACCTGGTCGAAACGAAGGCCGGAGCGCAGTCGCAGGCCTTCGTTCAGGGGCGCTTCAACTTCGGCGAAGAGACCGGCCTGGTCCTGGGTCAGATCGGGCCAGATGGGGTCGCGGAAGGTTTTGCCGGTGGCGGGCATCGTGCGGGTGCGGACGGCGTCGCGTTCGAGGCGGGAGGCGTCGGTGCCGAGACGCAGGATTGCAGGCTCGAAGGACCAGGTGGAGAGCAGGCGTCCGTTGGTGGTGTCTGAACGCGTGGGCGTGGAGGCGATCATGAGGCCGCGGTTGGGCTTGTCGCGGTTGTCCATGAGGTGGTCGACGCGGCTGACGCCCAGGCGGAGGTCCAGTGCGTCGAGGTGCGCGGCCTCGGGCTGCCAGGAGAGGGCGGGAGTGACGAGCAGGGTTTCGGAGGAACGGGTGTCCATGGGCAGGGCGGGATAATCGACGTCGCTTTCGTCGATCCAGCGCAGGCCGAGGGAGCTGCGGAGATTCGAGTGGAGCAGGGCGAGGTCGGCGCCGATTTCACTTTTGTCACGTTGGGCGGGAACGCGGGTCCCGTCGGCGGCAAAGGTGTCGTCCTGCCGGGACAGTTGGTAAAACCCGGTGGCGGCGGCATTGCGGGATTCGTTGCGGGCGCTGACGCTGGCGGCGCGGGCCTTGCCGTTGCTGGCGGCGCTGCCGAGCAGAATGGTGGAGGCCGGGGCCGGGGCTTCGGGATTCCAGTCGAGGCTGGAATCGAGGCGAATGCGTCCGGCGAGGCCGCCGGGACCGTGGATGACCGAGGAGGGGCCGAGGTCCACGTCCACGCGGGAAACGGAGGCGGCCGAGAAGAGGCTCAGCGGCGGGTCCATGCGGGAGGGGCAGCCCCCGTGCAGGGCGAGTCCGTTGAAGTCGGTGGCGACGCGTTCCCAGGCCATGCCGCGCAGGACGGGTTCGGCCGCGTGGTTGCCCTGGGAGCGGAGGCTGAGTCCGGGAACCGCGCGGAGGGTGTTGGCGAGGTCGCCCTGCCGGGCGGCGAGGGAAGACGGAAGGGTGATCTGGGTGAGAGGAAGCGGGGGGCCGCTTTCGCCGGTGACCGCGACGGGCGGCAGTTGATGTTGGGCAAAGAGCGAGCCGCAGAACAAGGCGGTCGCCGCAGAGGAAAGAATACGCATAAAAAACTCCTGACAAGGAAGGGGTTGAAAAAAAGAAAGATGAAAGATGGGGTCAGGAGTTAACTTTAGGCGGGGGAAGAAGCGGGAGCGGAGCGGGAGGGTTGCGGGGGAAGGTCAGCGTGCTGAAATAGAGGCAGCGATGGCAGGAAAGCGGGGGTAGCTGGGCCGTTTCGCAGGGAAAGAGATACAGGGGCGGAGCTTCGGGCAAGACGAGGCTGGATTCAGAGGATTCCGCTGTTTTCTGGGCGGTCAGGCGGAGGCAGTTTGGGCAGGGTTTGGCGCCGCTGAGGGCATCGTCGAGCGCGGAGGCCAGCGACTGGGAGGGCGCGGCGTTGCGGAGCATGTTCGCCCACATCAGGACCTGTTCGCCTTCCCAGCGGAAGAGGAATCCGCAGAGCAGGAGGAGCAGGAGGAGAGGGCGGAGGCGGGACATGGGCGTCAGAAGCCGAAAAAACGCGCGGCGTTGTGGAGGGTGAGTCGGGCGATGTCTTCGGGGGATTGTTGGCGGACTTCGGCGAGGCAGGCGGCGACGTGGGGGACGAACGCGGGTTCGTTGCGCAGGCCCCGGTGGGGGACGGGCGTGAGGTAGGGGCTGTCGGTTTCGATGAGAAGGGCGTCGGCGGGAAGGATGGCGGCGACATCGCGGAGGGGTTGTCCGTTGCGGAAGGTGACGATGCCGCTGAAACTGATGAGCAGGTTCAGGTCCACAAGCTGTTTCGCGAAATCCATGCCTCCGGTGAAGCAGTGGAGGACGGCGCAGGGGCGGGACGGGTCCGGCCAGCGGGCGGAAAAATCGCGGAGCAGGTCCAGCGTGTCGGCTTCGGCCTCGCGGCTGTGGACGACGACGGGTTTGCGGAATTCGAGGGCCAGATCCAGCATGGCGGCGAAAAGGTTTTTCTGCGCGGCGGGGTCGTTTTCCTTGTGGAAATAATCGATGCCGCATTCGCCGACGGCGACGACCTCGGGGCGGGCGAGCAGGGAGCGGAGCGTGGTGACATCGCCGTTCCATGTGTTGGCCAGGTCGCGGTCGTAGGCGGCGGTGGCGTGGAGGAAGCCCGGATGCTGGACGGCGGTCTGGAAGGCGAGGTCGTTGGCGGCGTCGCTGCCGCCGATGGCGACGAGATGGGAAAGGCCTGCGGCGCGGGCGCGCTCCAGCAGGCCGGGCAGTTCCCCCTTGGCGGCGAAGGAATCGAGATGGAAGTGGCTGTCACAATACATTGCCTTTTCCATAGCCCAAGCCCGGGGGGCTGTCCATCTTCCGTTCCGCGATTTTCAGGTTAAGGTTGTAATTTTGTCAGAACTGGGCGATGCTGTGGGCATGGAAATTGAACCCGAGCGCATTCCGCGTCCCGACGCGGCCTTCAACGGACAACGCCGCGTGCGCTGGACGGTCCGTCCTGCAAACCCCCTGACAGTGGCGTTGCTGGGTGTCGCTGCTGTGGCGTTTCTGGTGCTCTTCCTGTTTTTCATGTTCTGGGCCGTGGTGCTGGTGGTAGGCCTTGGCCTGGTGATGTTGCTGGTCAACAAGGTCCGGGGATGGTTGGGGGGCGGAAAGGGACCTGGGGCAGGGCAGGGGCATGTCACGTTTTCGATCGAACGCCGTCCTCCGGAGCGTTGACCTCCAGGCCCGTCTCCACGCCCCAGGTTTTTATTCCATGGGTTGCCGGAGGATGGTTTTCCAGGTTTCAGGACGCGCGCGACGGATATCGCTCAGGTAGATCTCGTGGTGTTTACCGGAAAGGGCAGCCTGCGTGGCGATAAAAGCGTGGAGGCGCTGGATGGTTGGTCCCTCTTCCGAAAAAGGTCCGACATGCAGAACCTGTGCGCAGCGGCCTTCTTCGAAATCCTCGAGGCGCAGCTTCTCCACAACAGAGTGCGGTTTTTTCCGTTTCACCTCTCCAATGGCGTCCGTAATCAGGGAAGGTTCGACAAAAGGTGGCTGCAGGATCATCAGGGTCCATTTCCATTTTGCCTTGTCGCCTGCGAGGAAGGTGGACATGTCGTCCGCCCACCAAAGGCCTTCGAGGGGCATGACAGAATAGTCGATGGCCTGCGAGCCTTTCTTGACCTTGAATTTGGCCGTGTAGGAAACGGAAAAGAGGGCCTCCACGGCCATGGAAAAGGCTGCGGAGGTGTTGGGGTCCCCCTCGCCATCCATCATGAGGAAGCGCATGGAGGGGACAACGACGGGAACCACGGCCTTTGGCGAGGCCTGGTACAGGGACTTCAGTTCCTTTTTCAAGTCGATCTTCTGCATGGCGGCTCCTGGTTCGACGCTGGACTGTAGCGGGGGTGACTTGGGGAAGGCAAGGTTAATCCATGGGTGGGCCCGGGCTTCCGGTCTTGCGCCGGGGCGGGTTTCACAGTAAGAGAGCCGCATGTCCGACACGGTGACCGTCAACGAAATCTTTTTCAGCATCCAGGGCGAAGGCGACCGGATGGGCTGGCCCTGCATTTTCGTTCGGCTGTCGTTCTGCAACCTGCGCTGCGCCTGGTGCGACTCGGAGTACACGTTTTACGAGGGCAAGGAGAGGTCGCTCGACGAGGTCCTGGACGCGATCCGGGGCTACCCCTGCCGGCTGGTCGAACTCACGGGCGGCGAACCCCTGGTGCAGCAGGGGGCGATTCCGCTGCTCCGGAAGCTCTGCGACGCCGGCTACGAGGTCATGCTCGAAACCTCCGGCAGTCTGGACATCTCCGCGGTCGATCCGCGTGTGCGCCGCATCGTCGACCTCAAATGCCCCGGCTCTGGCATGGTGGCGCGCAACCGCATGGACAACCTGCGTCTGCTCGGGCCGGGCGACGAACTCAAGTTCGTGATCAAAGACCGCTTCGACTACGAATGGGCCAAGGAGATCGTCCTCCGCGAGAATCTGTCCGAGCGCTGCCCGGTGCTGTTTTCGCCGGTCTGGGGCAGCATCGAATTCCGCGACCTCGCCGAGTGGATTCTCGACGATGGCCTGCCCGTGCGCCTGCAACTCCAACTTCACAAATTCATCTGGGATCCCAACGCCCGCGGCGTTTGATTCCGCTTCCGAGAGTTCCGTATGAAAATCGCCAAAGAATTCCGCTGGGAAATGGGACACCGCCTCCCCAAACACGACGGGGCCTGCAAAAACCTGCACGGCCACTCCTACCGGCTGGTGGTTGAGGTCGAGGGCGACCTCAATCCGGAGACCGGCATGGTCATCGATTTCGCCGAAATCTCCGCGAAGGTTAAACCTTTCGTGGCGGAGCTGGACCATGCGTTTCTCTGCCAGGAGGATGACACGGAGGTCCGTGCCCTGCTGGAAAAAATGAATTTAAAACGGATTTATATTCCGTTTCCCTCAACGGTGGAGAACATTTGCCGTCTCTTCGTGGAGCGGCTGCGCCCGGCCTTCGCGCAGGAGACGCGCATCCACGCCTTTACGGTGCGCATCTGGGAAACGGCTTCTTCGGTGGCCGAAATCCGCGAGATTCTGACTGTGTAGGCGTTTCCGCTTGCGGGAACTTTGCGGCTGGGATAGGGATCGATCATGCATGTATTTTCCACCGTTTTCCGGGCGACTGCCCTGCTGTGTCTGCTGATGCTGGCTGCGTCCTGCCGTCGTTACGAAGGCTCCGATATCAGCGAGCAACAACACCCCACCCTGCAAAAAGTCCGCGAGCTTGTCCAGCAGCAGGACCTCAAGGGCGCGGCCGAGTTGTGCCATGGGCTTCTGCGCAAGAAACCCGCCATCGCCCATGCCCATTTGCAGCTGGGCATGATCTACCAATCCCTGAACGAACCGGTTAAATCCCTTTACCACTACCAGTTGTATCTGGAACTCCGCCCCGATTCCTCCAAGGCGGACATCATCCGCCAGGTCATCGAAGACGAGCGCAAGCGCCTTTCCGCCCATGTCGTCGCCGACGCGCCCTTGACCGATGCCGGGGCCGAAAACCGCCGCCTGACGCAAAAGCTCAACGAGACGGAACAGGCCCTCGCCAAAACCCGCCTGGAGATGGAGCAACTGCGGCTCCGCCAGCCGGGGGGCAGCAGCACGACGCCCCTGCCGGCCTGGGCGCAGGAAAAACTCCAGCTCATGGCCGAAGTCGATCAATTGAAACGCGAGAACAGCCGCCTCTCCGCCGCGCGGCCTCCGCCCGCCCCCACCGCCACGCCGGCACCCGCCGGTCCCCGCACCTATGTGGTCCAGCAAGGCGACAATCTGGGCCGGATCGCCCAGAAAATGTACGGCGAAGCCTCCCAGTGGCGCAAAATCCAGGACGCCAACCGCGACAAAATCAGCGACCTGCGCAACCTTAAAACCGGCATGAGCCTGGTGATCCCATGAGCCATCCCAGCGATTTTATTGATGAAGATTTGCGCGGACGCACCGTCGGCCCCAACGGATTGGTCGACCCCGCCGTGCTCCGCCGCGCCCAGCAGGACAAACTCGCCTCGATGGGACGTCAACGGGAGCGCCTCGAAGAACAGGTCGCCACCACCGCCCAGGAACTCGAACGCCTCCGCCAACAGCAGGAGAGTCTCGAACGCCAGAAACAAACCCTCGAAGCCCTGCGCCGCCGTCAGGTGCGGTATCTGGACGAGAAAAAAGAAATGGGCGAGCGCCTCCAGCAAAGCATTGTCCTTCTCGAAAAAGAGGAACAGCGCGTTTCCCAACTGGTCGATCTCTACGCCGACAGCCGCGAACGTTTCGATGAACTCCACCGGCAATTGGAGACCCTGGAAGAGGGCGGGTGGACGGATTCCGCCTTCGAAAATGAACTCGGCAAGGCTCTCGACGGACTGAAAGCCGTCCGGGTTGACTTTGGCAAAACGCTGGGACGTCTCGATGCCCTTGGCTGGGATCCCGACGCCGAAAACAGCCCCACGCCGCCCAGCAGCGCCGAGGGATTCCTGCATTGGGCCCGCATCGGCCTGGCCATCGCCATTCCTTTCGCTCTGTTGCTCGGATTGACCGCGTTGGCCGTGGCATTTCTCTTGACGAAACTGTCCGCCGCATCATAATGTGACCCTTATGAAAGTCTCCCGCACCGCCACACCCTCCTCGCCCCTTTCGGTGGCGGATCGTGTTGTGCCGGGACGCCGGGTTGTCCCCCATCGCGGGCTCGATCCCCTGCCGCCCGCGCGGCGCTACGTGCAGCCTGCGGTTTCGCACGTATCCGTCTTCACTGGACTCTTTGCCTGGGCCCTTCGCGCCAATTTCCGCGGCAGTTCCCGCCGCGTCCGCGTTGCCCGCGGCAGTTTTGGACCCGACGGCCTGAGTGCGCCCACGGAATGTGCCCGTGGCCGCTTCAAATTCAAAAATTATTTCGAATTCGGTGCCGGACGCACTCTGCAACTTTTTGGCGACCACGGCCTGATCCCCGTCAACCGCAACCGTGCGGTGTTTGTCCTTCTGCTGGTGTCGGCCATCGTCTATTCCGTTCTCTCCGTGCTGTGACGGGCCTTGTCCGATTGCAGAAACTCTCCTGTGGAGATCCATGACCCGAACGGCCATCTATGCCCATTTTTCCTCTTCCGAACGGGTGAATCCCCATGTGTTCACCGCCCTGCGCGCCCTGCGGGATTTGGGATTTTCCATCGTCTTCGTGACGACCAGTCCCGTCGATGCCCCTTCTCAAAAGGACCTGGACGCTCTTTGCGCCCGCTGTCTCTTCACCGAAAACATCGGCTATGATTTCTACGCATGGAAAAAGGGAATGGAGGTCGCGGCCCCCGCGGAGTGTTCCCAGCTTCTCCTGATGAACTCCAGTGTTCTGGGACCGCTGCGCCCGCTGGACCGTGTCTTTGACGCCATGGCGAAACGCAAGCCCGACTTCTGGGGGATCACGGACAGTCAGGAAATCCGTTACCATGTGCAGAGCTATTTTCTGGTCTTCGAGAGGCGCATCCTCCAGAGCGAGGTCTTCGCTTCCTTTTGGAGGGATCTTGTTCCCGTGTCGGAGCGCCAACAGGTCATTTACCGCTACGAAACGCAACTGACCCGCCTCTTCAACCAGCACGGATTTTCTTCGGACGCCTATCTGTCCCGCCGGAAAATCCTCCTGCGCAATCCGGGACTGTTTTTCCGGCGCCGCAAACAAAACACGACCATTTTCCATCCCCTGGAAGCCTACAAAGCCGGCCTTCCCTTTCTGAAAATACAGTTGATCCGGGACAACCCCGGTAAAATCGATTTGTTGCCCCTCGTCCATCGGCTGCGGCGGGATCAGGTGTTGCGGCCCGAATTTTCGGAGCTTATCGAAGGTTTCCAACCCTCACTCCGCAAACACGAGCGGATCTAGCTCTGAAAACAGCGCGGGGGACGCGGCCAGCAGACGGTGGCGGCGTTTTTCGAAGGACAGCGGCTGAACCTTCACGCGTCCGCCCGCCTGCTGAACGATGAGGTTTCCGGCGGCGAAGTCCCAGGCCCACAAGCCCTGATCCACGTAGGCGTCCGCTTTGCCGTCGGCGACCCAGCAGAGGTCCGGAGCGGCGGCCCCGAAACAACGCACCTTTTGACAACGCGGCACGAGGGCGAGAAAAACCGGGTCGCTCTCCGTGGGGACTTCGGGATTGCGCAACCCGGCCAACACCATCGCGGTGGCGGCGGAATGGGTTTCGGAGACCCGCATGACGCGTCCGTTGCAGAGGCTCGGAGTCTCCGTGCTGGCGCAGCAGCATTCCTCGTACATCGGCATATACACGCAGCCTGCGAGCACGGCACCGGAGGCCTCGGCCACCGCCACACTCACGCCCCAGTGTGGGAGCCCGTGCGTGAAATTCAGCGTGCCGTCGATGGGATCGATGATCCAGGTGAAGTTCGACAGGCCACCCCGTTCGCCTTCTTCGCCCAGAATCGCATGATCCGGATATTCCCGCAGCACTTCGCCTTCCGCCACGCCCTGGCATTCGCGGTCCAGGACCAGTTTGAGATCGTAGCGGAAGGCCTTGTCCACTTCCCGGCGGCGGGAATAATGATCAAGGGCATGGGTGCCGGCCGCGCGGGCCGTGCGCTCCGCGCAGTGCAGAAGTTCAATTGGGGAGGGTGTCATATTGTGTACCATTTTTTCATTCGATCCAAAAACCGTGCGGGAAATTGTTACGGGGGTGGGACTTGGAGTGCGGGAACTTGTTACCGCCTTTTCGGGGGAGCTGTAACTTGTTACAGCGGGAGGACTTTAGTCTATAGGTCATAGCCCCCCCCGCAACAAGTTGCGGATGCCCCAAGGCGGTAACAAGTTCCCGCAGTCCAAAGCCCTGAGCAACGAGCCTCTGCCCTCGTTTGTCTTTGAATCGCAGTCTAGTAATCATCAGGTTCCTCGATGCGATCACAACCATATGAGGCCACTTTCCGACAAAAAGCACTTTGATTCTGTTCGTGAAACCATGCGGCGGAGCACCACGGATAGGTTCGGGCATCCGAGACCAGTTTGTGCTTCACCGGATTATTCATCACATAGTTTAAACGTGCGTAGTAACTGTTGTCGTATGTGATACATGTATCCCAAAATTGATACATCACTTTTCGCCCGGAAATGCCGTCGGATTTATTGAGGGAAATGGCAAGTTTCCCGTGAAGGCTTTTCATTGCCGGAGAAAGTGCTTTGGACTTTTCAGGAATCGAAACAATCAAATGATAGTGATTTGAAAAACAAGCCCAGGCGTGCGGTCTCCAGCCCACAACGTCCAAATGATGGAGAATCGTTGATTGCATCAATTCCAGACGCTGCACACCTGTAAAAAGATGGGCCTTGTATAATGTCCCTGCCGTGATCATGTGCACTGCTCCAGGCACAAATCGATGAAGAGGCGCATGATGCCAGTCTGTCGTTTCCATATACGCATAGTTCCATTGAGCGTTCTGCCTGTCAAATCGAAAAACGTGGAGTGCGGGAACTTGTTACAGGAAAACAACTTGGAGTGCGGGAACTTGTTACCGCCTTTTTGGGGGAGCTGTAACTTGTTACAGGAAAGTAACTTGGAGTGCGGGAACTTGTTACCGCCTTTTT